>CAYLPT010000210.1:0-9561 GCA_964385645.1 uncultured bacterium | reverse complement strand
CCAGCCCGGCCGCGGCCGCCAGAGGTAGAGCGCGAGCGCGCCGAAGCCCACCGCGCAGCTCAGGCCCATGCCCAGGTTGGCGCCGAAATGAGGCAGCCCGACCACCACCGCCACGCCGGCCAGCATGAGCGCGGCCACCGGACGCTCGCCCCAGGGCGCGCGACTGCGCCGAGACATCAGCGCGGAGGCCGCGATCAGCGTCGCCCCCAGCAGCACCCCGCCGAATTCGTTGCCCAGCCCATAGTAGCGCGCCCCCGCCGCGGGCGAGTGGCTGAAGGGCGACCACTGGAGCATGTTCTGCCCCCTCAGCAGGTCGTAGCACAGCAGCCCCAGGACGCTCACCGCCGGCAGCGCGTGGCCGGACCGGCCGCTGGTGAGAGCGCTGCCGAGGAGCGCGATCGCCCCCCCGCCCGCGACGATCGCCGCCAGCATCCAGGGCAGTGGGAGAGGACCCAGCGCCACCAGCAGCATGGCCGCCGGCGTCCCCAACAGCACCAGCAGCAGGCCGCGCACCAGCGTCGCGCTCCACCTCGGCGCGCGCTCCCGCAGGGCCAACAGCAGAGCGGCCGCCCACAGTAGCGCCGCCCCAACGCTGGGCGTCCACCGGAACAGATAGCGACGCGCCGCCTCCGCCTCGGCCAGCCTGATCAAGTCGCCCCGCAGCCGGCCGACAGCATCGGCCTCCACCGGCTCGACGCTCATCGGCCGGCCCACCGTGTCCGTCGGGACGGGCACGCCGAAGTGGTGCAGGATGGTGGCCGCCACATCGGTGTTGGCGACGATGCCCGGCCGGCGGGTCGAGGCCGAGGTGAGCAGGCCAGGCGGGGAGCCTGGAGCGGCGAAGATGATGGGCGCCAGCTCGACCCGGCGCTCGCCCGGCTCGGCCGGGCGCAGCGACGGCGTCAACACCAACACCGCCCACCCCTCCCCGAGCCGCGCCAGGGCCTGGGCGAGCAGGCGGTCGGCTTCCGCGAGCGCGCGGCGGCGAGCCGCGCCGGCGGCGAGCGGGGGCATCACATCAGCATACTCTGCGGCGCGCGCGGTGGCGCCCAGCTCGAGGAAGACCACCTCCGCGCTGGCCGCCGCGCGCTCGAGCTCTGCCATCAGCCGGGGCGTGTTGGTCGCGCTCTGCCACGGCGCCGACGGGTCAGGGCGCACCAGCCCCGCACCCACATACCCCGAGGCGACGAGTCCCTGCTCGTCCATGGCGAGGGTCACGATCTCCCGGTGGAGAGCGCGCGGGGTGTCGGCGTTGCCCACACAGGCCACCCGCACCCCCGCCCGTCGGAGCGTCCCGCCCAGCAGCCCGAGGCGAATGGGGTAGGTGCTCGGGCGATTCTGGTTCAGCAGCTCGCCGATCCCAAGGTGGACGATCCTGTTGTCGCCCGGCGGCCAGCCCGTGTAGGCCTGGAACAGCCGGTGGGCGGGCGTGCCGCCAACTGCCTCGTCCGCCTGGAGCGCGTAGCCCTCGAGGCTGCCCTCCCCCGGCCGCGTCCACGAGGAGCTGGCCCTCATACCGGCCCCAGTGGTCAGGTACCCGCCCTCCCGGCTGAGGCCCCGCGCGGTCCGCACGGACATGCCGGCGACGGCCCCACGCTCCATGAGGCCGCGCAGGGTCTCGACCTCCGCCTTCTCGTCGAGCAGATCACACCAGGAGATCTTGTCGAGGACGGCGACCAGCAGCTTCGGCTCCGCTGCGCCCGCGCCTGCGGGCAGCGCGAACACGCCCCACGCCGCCAGCAGCAGCAAGCCGATCGCTCGCCTCATCGCCCCCTCCCCTCGCGGGCAAGCTGCTCCCGCAGCACATCCCCGTAGACCGCCTTCGTCCGCGCGAGCATCAGGCGGATGTCGAAGCGCTCCGCAGCCCTGCGCCGACCGCGCTCGCCCATCTCCGCGGCACGCTCCGGATCCGCGAGCAGCGCCTCCACGGCCGCGCCGAGCGCCTCCGCGTCTCCCGGCGGGATGAGCAGGCCGGTCTCGCCGTCGGCCACCACCTCGGGCACCCCGCCCACCGCGGTCGCCACCACAGGCCGGCCGGCGGCCATCGCCTCCATCGCCGCCAGCGACGAGCCCTCCGAGGTGGAGGCGACTACCAGCGCCGCCAGCGCGCCGGCGAAGCCCCGCGGTGAGTCCACCTCCCCCACGAGCGTGAGCCGCGTCTCCAGCCCCAGGTCGGCCCGCAGCCGCTCCGCCTCCTCTCGCAGCGGCCCCTCCCCAACCAGCGCGAAGTGCACCTCGGGGTGTCGCTCACAGACCCACTGTGCCGCCTTCAGGAACTCGGGGATACCCTTCTGCGGCGCCAGGCGCGCGATCATCCCCACCAGCGGCCCCTCTGCCGGCAGGCCCAGCTCCCGGCGCACCTCCGCCGGCGGCCGGGGCTCGGCGCTTTGCAGGTCAACGCCGTTCGGGATGGCGATCCATCTGCCGGACGCCTCGGGCCAGGCCGTCTCCAGGTCCCGCCCCAGGGCCTCGGAGACGGTGATGATGCGGCTCGCCCGCCGGCACAGGGCCCGCAGGGCCCAGGCGTCTCGCCGGCGCCGCGGCCGCATGCCGTCACCTCCGGGGAGGTAGTTGTGGATTGTGGCGATCAGTCGCGCCTGGCGGGCGAGCGGCATCGCGAGCGCGCCCGCCACCCCCGCCCGGAAGGAGTGGGTGTGGACGATCTGCGCCCTCATCTGGCCCGCCGCGTATGCTACCTGAAGCGCCGCCAAAGGCCCCCGACGTCCCCGGCGCACCAGGGGGAACACGGGGACGACGCGTCGCGCTCGCGCCGCCTCTGCTATCGGTCCCCCCGGCTCACACACCACCCCGACCTCATAGCCTCCGGCCTCCAGGCCGGCCAGCAGCGCGCTGACATGCCTGGCCAGCCCTCCCCGCGCCGGCGGAGCGACGAGCAGCACCCTCGGCGCTTGCCCGGACGCATCAGCCTCCATCGCGCGCGCAATCGCCTCCACCGACCACCTCGCCTAGCCGCGCCTGCTCAGCACCCGTTCCCCATACTCCCGCACCTCGGCGATCCAGGCCTCGCCGGCGGGCGCCCCCGCTCGCCGACAGTGCTCGTCCCACACCGCGCCGAAGGGCAGCAGCTTCGCCTGCTCCATCCAGGCCAGCCGCGCGAAGCCCTCCCCGGCGCGCTCGGCCTCCAGGATCCTCTGCCGCGGCTCGAGCAGGGCCACCAGCAGCGCCTCCAACGCCGCCCGCGCCCCGATCACCCATGCCCCCACGCGGTTGATGCTGGCGTCGAAGTAGTCCAGCGCCAGGTGCGCTCTCCCCAGCGCATCCCCCCGCACGATCTCCTCCATGACTGCGCGCACCTCGTCGGACAGGATCACCGCGTGGTCGCTGTCCCATCGCACGCCCCGGCTGATGTGCAGCAGGACCTCGTCACAGAAGAGCAGCAGGGAGGAGAGCTTGTCCGCCACCGATTCGGTCGGATGGAAGTGGCCCAGGTCCAGGCAGATCATCTTGCCTCGCAGCAGCCCGTACGCGAGGTAGAACTCGTGCGAGCCCACAGTGTAGGACTCCGCCCCGATGCCGAAGAGCTTGCTCTCCACTGCGTCCTTCAGCTCCCTCGGATCGTACTCCACGGCGTAGACCGCGTCCAGCGAGTCCCGCAGCCGCGCCCGGGGTCCCCAGCGATCGGCGGGCAAGTCCTTGCTGCCATCGGGGACCCACAGGTTGTGCACACAGGGGCCGCCCTGTTGCCGTCCGAGGTAGGCGCCGATCGCCCGGCACCGCTTCACGTGCTCGATCCAGAAGTCGCGAACACCGGCGTCGGGATGGGAGAGGGTGAGCCCCGAGGCCGCCTTGGGGTGGGAGAAGCAGGTGGCGTTGAAGTCCAGCGCCAGCCCCTCGGCCCTCGCCCAGTCCACCCACCCCCGGTAGTGCTCCGGCGCGATCTCATCCCGGTCCACCGGCCGGCCGCCGAACTCGCCGTAGATGGCGTGTAGGTTCACCCGGTGCCGCCCCGGCACCAGGGAGAGCGCCTGCTTGAGGTCCGACCGCAACTCCTCCGGCGTCCGCGCTCGGCCGGGGTGGCTGCCCGTGACCTGGATCCCGCCCCCTGAGAGCGCCGCGCCGGGCCGCTCGAAACCTGCCACATCGTCTCCCTGCCAGCAGTGCAGGGACAGGGATACCCCGGCCAGGCGAGCCAGCGCCTCCTCGGTGTCCACGCCGACCTCGGCATAGCGCTCCCTCGCCTGCTGGTAGGCCGCCGCGATGCGCCGCTCGCTCACCCGCCTCCTCCCCTACTCGGCCGCCGACATATCGTGCGCCTCGCGGAAGCGCTGGTATGCGCGCTCCCAGGCCGGCGTCGGCCGAGGCTCGTAGCTCTTCACCGGGAATGAGGCGCGCACGATCTCGCGGATTTCGCCCCGCGACCGGAGGCGGCCCAGCGCCAGCGCCTGCACGAGCAGGTTGCCGATCGCCGTCGCCTCCACGGGCCCGGCCAGAGTTGGCAGGCCCGTGGCGTCCGCGGCGAGCTGACACAGCAGCTCGTTTTGCGCCCCGCCTCCGATGATGTGCAGCCTGGCGATCGGCCGCCCGCAGCACGCCCGGAGCTGGTCGAGCACGAGGCGGTACTTCAGGGCCAGGCTCTCCAGGATACAGCGCACGAACTGCCCCCGGGTCTCCGGCTCCGGCTGCCGGGTGCGTCGGCAGAACTGCGCGATCGCCTCCGGCATGTCGGGCGGGTTGAGGAAACACGGGTCGTCCGGCTCGACGAGGGGCCCGAAGGGCTCCGCCTCCGAGGCCGCCTGGATCAGCTCCTCATAGCCGGGGGCCTCCTCCCCGGCCCACGCCTGCCGACACTGCTGTAGCAGCCACAGGCCCATGATGTTCTTGAGCACCCGGAAGGTGCCCTCCACCCCTCCCTCGTTGGTGAAGTTCCCCTCCCGGGTCGCCTCGGTGATGATCGGCTGGGGGCTCTCGATGCCCATCAGCGACCAGGTGCCCGAACTGATGTAGGCCCAGTCCTCGCCCTCCGCGGGCGTTGCCGCCACCGCGGCCGCCGTGTCGTGGCTGGCGGTGGCGATCACCTGTGTGTGCGCCAGGCCCGTCTCCCGGCATATGTGCTCGGCCAGCGAGCCGATGGGCGTGCCGGCGCCGACCACCTCCTGCATGATCTCCGCCGACAGCCCCAGGGCCGCGAACAGCTCGGGCTCCCAGCCCCCTCGGCGGGGGTTGTAGAGCTGAGAGGTGGTGGCGATGCTGAACTCGGTGACCCGGCGGCCGGTGAGCAGGTAGTTGAGCAGGTCGGGCATCATCAACAGGTGGGCGGCGATGTCGAGCAGGGGAGACCGATCGCGCACCATGGAGAGAAGCTGGAAGAGCGTGTTGATCTGCATGAACTGAATGCCCGTCAGCTCATACGTGCGCTCCCGCGGCAGGCGCGCGAAGAAGGCCTCCATCGCGCCATCGGTGCGGGCATCGCGGTACCCGTAGGGCAGCCCGATCAGCGTCCCCTGCCGGTCCAGCAGCCCGAAGTCCACCCCCCAGGTGTCCACCCCCACGCTCTCGGGCTCCGCGCTCACCTCTGACGCGCACACCGCCAGCCCCCGTTTCACCTCCTCGTAGAGCTGCACCAGGTTCCAGTGCAGATGGTCGCCGAGCCTCACCATCCCGTTCGGGAAGCGAGTCAGCTCCTCGATCTCCAGCCGCCCGCCCTCCAGCCGGCCCAGGATGGTGCGGCCGCTGGCGGCCCCCAGGTCGAAGGCGAGAGCCAAGTGTGATGCCATGCCATTCCCCCTAGCGGACCATCACTTGCCCGCTGTCGGGCACCAGGGTCTGGCCGGTGATGGTTCGCGCCCGCTCGGAGCACAGGAACACCACTGCCTCCGCGACATCCTGCCCAGTGATCCGGCGCTTGAGCGCGGTCATGTTCACGTAGTACGGGATGACCTCCTCGGGCTTGATCCCGTATTTCCTCGCGGCGGCCTCGATGTACTCCCGGTTCCAGATGCGCGAGCCCTCAAACACATTGCCCGGCGCGACCGAGTTGACGCGGATGCCGTACCCCCCCAGCTCCAGCGCCCAGCCCCGCGCCATGTGGATCTCGCCTGCCTTGGTGGCGTTGTAGGCGGTATTGCTCCGGCTCGCCTCCAGCCCCGACTTCGAGCTCAGGTTGATGATGCTGCCGCCCATCCCCTGCTCGATCATCAGCCGCGCGGCCTCCCTCGCCATCAGGAAGTAGCCGGTCAGGTTCACCTCCAGGGCCCTCCGCCACCTTTCCACTGGGAACTCGACCAGCGGATGGGCCGGCGCCAGCCCGGCGGCGTTGACCAGGATATCGAGCCCGCCCCAGCGGTCCGCGACGGCTGCGAAGCACTGGGACACCTCCCCCTCGTCCGTCACATCGCATCGCACGACGAAGGCAGAGGCCCGCGGCAGCTCCGCGCGGATGAGAGACTCCGTCTCCTCCGCGGCCGCCGCGTCTACGTCTGCCAGCCCCACCAGCGCGCCCGCCCGCGCCAGCCCGAGCGCGATGCTCCGGCCCAGGCCGCTTCCCGCGCCACTCACCACCGCGATGTGGCCCACCAACTCGCCCGCCAAGCGCCCGGCCGCCACCTCGCGGCGGTAGCGCTCACCCTCCCACCGGCAGATGAACTCCCGCTGGGGCCGCGTCAGTGGGTGCGCACCCCCCAGCCCCGCGGCGTGGGCCCGCACCAGCAGCGCCGCGGTCACCACCTCCTTCACCACCGGAATGGTGGCGTCAGTGCCCGCGGCCAGCAGCCCCACCCTGGGCGCGAGCGCGCTCGCCGAGGGGCGCTCCCCCCGCTTGAGCTGGCGCGCCAGCCCGCGTCTCGCCGCCTCCGCCGAGCACTCCTCCAGCCACAGCGGGGCGTTGCCCGCGTAGGCCAGCTCGTCCGGGGTCAGCGGCGGCGAGGAGGCGAGCTTGGGCGCGTCCCGCCGCGACAAGAACGCCGCGATGTCCTCGTCCGCGAAACGCCGCACGGCCTGGCGGCGCCCCGTTGCCTCCCACAGCCCCCGCCGGAACGCGAGCCGCGCCAGCCGCACCTCCTGCTCCGAGGCGGGCAGGGGCCGGGGCCGGGGCCGCCACCTCAGCCCGTCTTCGCAGCGCGCGATGACCCGCCGCACCAGCCGCACCACCTCGCGGGCCGTCTCCGCGGTGACGATCAGCCCATGCTTGGCCAGGAACAGCACTGCCGGGCGCTGGCCCCAGCGTCGCTCGTAACGCTCCACCAGCGCCGAGACCTTCACCGCCAGCGTCCAGCCCGGATTCGCGTACGGCACCCAGAGCGGCGGCGGCTCCTCGCCGGCGAACCGGGCGGCGAGCGCCTCTCGCCCCTTCTCTGCGCAGACGTAGGCGCCCACCGCCACCGGATGCAGGTGCACCACACACCGACCGAGGAAGGCGTGCAGGTGGGACTCGACCGAGGGCCGCGCCCCTTCCTCGACGGCCTCCTGCCGGCAGGCCTGGAGTCGCTCCACGATCGCCTGCTCGCGGTCGGCCTCCGGCAGCTCGGCCAGATACGGGTCGGCCAGGATGGAGCGGACCGGCGCGACGTCGAGCAGGCACCAGCCCCGCCGCTCGTCCATCTCCCGCAGCGCCGACCCGCTGGCCTTGATGTACATGCGCGCGCCGTCGGCCGTCTTCACCGAGGTGTTCCCCCCGCCCCCCTGCACCAGCCTGGGGTCCCCGCCGACCGCCCGCGATATCCAGATCAGGTCTCGCAGCGCCTCGTTCATGCCCCGCGCTCCCCACAGGCGGCGAGCAGCGCTTCCTCCGCCTCCTTCGTCCAGACGCCGCCGTCGAGCCGAGCGGCCGCCGCTGGCGCCCGCCTCGGGAGGTCGCCCAGCTCTGTGAGTTCCAGGCCCCGGCAGGCGGGGTAGACGATCACCTTGCCGGCGATCTCGCGCCGCTCGATGGCCCGGATGCCCGCGATCGCGCCCTCCAGGCCCGCCACTGCAGCCACCGATATGTTGGTGTCCAAGGCGCCGCTCTCCACCTTTGCAAGCACCGCCCGCATGTCCGCCACCGTGGAGCCGCTGGTCCCCACGAAGTAGAGGCCCTTCCGCAGGTACGCTTCGAGGTCCATCTGCGCCGTCACCTCCGCCGGGATGCCTGCGAAGATATTGATGATCGCCCCCTCCCGGGCCTGGCCGATCGCCTGGGCCACCAGCGCCGGCGAGGGGACCATGATCGCAAGGTAGTCCCACGGGCCGGGCGGGGCGCCGGCGGTCGGGTTGTAGGTCTCGAAGCGGACGCCGCGGCGCTTGGCGAGCGGGGCCGCGATCCGGCTGAGGGCCGCCAGGCGCTCGTCATCCATGTCGCCCGCGGCCACGCTCACGCCCTCCAGCCCCAGAGACAGCGCCCGCACCACATGCATCACCCCCATCGGCCCGCCCGCGCCGATCACGTTCACGGCATCGCCGGCCCTGATCTCCGCGGTCGCCGGCGCCCGGGCCAGCGCCTCTGCGGCCTGCGCACCCGCGGTGCCCACGATGCGGATCGCGCCGTAGTGCACCCGACCCACCGGCACCGTCACCGGCCGGCCCAGCCGGCCCCCGCAGAGCGCGATCACGAGCACCCCGTGGGCGGCGAGCTTCGCGAACAGCCGCTCGAGCACCTCCGCCTGGGACCCGTAGTACACCACGTCGTCGTAGGCCCCCTCGGGCGCGTCGTCCAGGGTTGCGGCCGTACTCGTAGCCGGCCCGAGCCCCCGCGGCGGGCGCCCTGCCCCGATCCAGGTTATCTGCGCGGGCGGCCCGCCCCGGGCGAGCACGGCGCTCACGTCAGCGCCCCGGACCCCCTGCTGCACCACCAGCAGCAGCCGGCCGCCCTCCTTGGGCCCGCGGCGCTGCCGGTCGGCGTACGCGTCCTCGACACAGGCCCAGGGCTCGACCAGGGCGATCGCCGAGGCGCTGAGGTGCGCGGAAGCCGGCAGCAACATCGAGTCGCCCTCCGGCGAGAGCATCACTCGCTCGTCCACCAGCACGAACTCCTGGAGCGCACCCTCCAGGTTGTAGCCGAAGGCAGCGTTGGAGTTCTCGGTCCGGAGCCAGCGATAGTCGGTCTGCACCAGATACCGCTCGCCCGGCCGGTAACGCTCCACTTCCTCCCCCACCGCCCATACTCGCACCACAGTCTCGTGCCCAGGAACAGTGGGCTGGTCGCCCGGCACGTAGCTGGGGACCTGCGCCAGCACCGCGGGGTCAAGCCCGGAGACGATCTCGGACTTGCGAGCGTGCGCGGCGAACTGCTTGACCAGCTTCAGGTCAGAGAAGCACAGCCCCACCGCCTCCACCCGGCAGAGGAGCTGCCGCGGCCCGGGGCGGGGCACGGGCTTCGCCGGGTTCAGCACCAGCTCGTCAGGCCCCACGAGCTGCACCGCCCGCTGAGTCTCAGGTATCTCATCGCTCATGGCTGCCTCGGCTCCGCATAGTCTCCCGCGCGGGCCAGCACCTCCTCGGGCGCCGGATCCCTGCCAAGCCCGGCTAGCGCGCCCACCGCCTCCGGCCGCAGCCGCCGACCCACCTGCTCGAAGAAGCGGTTCCTCTCCGCCCGCCCCCCCAGCCGCCGGGCGGCCCACTCGCTCGTGT
>CAYLPT010000209.1:0-5791 GCA_964385645.1 uncultured bacterium | reverse complement strand
ACACGGCCCCCAGCCAAGCGACCGCCCAGAGGCGCCCCTGCTTCATGCTTCTCTCCCCGCCGGCCGCCCCACATTCGGGGGCCGGCCGACCAGCCGTATAGCGCAGTATACCCCGTCGCCGCCCTCTTTTGGCCGCTGGGCCGCTCGCCTCCTGCGCCTCCCCAAGCCAGGCAGGGCTTGCGCTGTCCGTAGGAGAAACATCGCCCGCGGGACCACAGACCCCCCAGGCGGGCTGGAGGGCGGTCTCGACACCCTGGCGGAGGCAAGGCGATGCGCGTCACCCAGCTCGACACCCCTGCTCTGCTGGTGGACCTCACCGTTCTGGAGGCCAACCTGGACCGCATGGCCCACATCGCCCGCGCTGCCGACCTCAGGCTGCGCCCGCACACCAAGACCCACAAGACGCCCCAGATTGCGCAGCTCCAGGTCGAACGCGGGGCGGTCGGCATCACCGTGGCCAAGGTGGGCGAGGCGGAGGTGATGGCCGACGCCGGCCTCGACGACATCCTGATCGCCCACCAGGTGGTCGGCGAGCACAAGATCGAGCGACTGGTCGCGCTCGCCAAGCGGGCCCGGGTCGCGGTGGGCGTGGACAGCACCGAGGTGGCCGCCCCGCTCTCCCGCGCCTTCGCCCAGGCCGGCCTGCGCCTGCGCGTGCTGATCGAGGTAGATGTCGGGCTGCGCCGCTGCGGCGTCCAGCCGGCCGAAGCCCTAGACCTTGCCCGCCATATCAACACCCTGCCGGGCCTGAACCTCGTGGGCCTGTTCGCCTACCCCGGGCAGGTGTACGCAGCCCGCAGCGAAAGCGAGGTGGACGGCATCGCCGCCCACGAGGCCCGCACCATGGGGCAGCTCGCCGCCGCCCTTGCCCCGCTCGCTGACGTCACCGACTGGATCAGCGGCGGCTCCACCCCCACCGCCGCCCACTACCACCCCGAATGCGGCCTGACCGAGATCCGCCCGGGCGCCTATGTCTTCAACGACCGCACTCAGGTGGACCGCTGGGCCGCCCGGCCCGCCGACTGCGGGCTCAGCGTGCTGGCCACCGTGGTCTCCACCCCCGAGTCCGGCCGGGCGGTCCTCGACGCGGGCGCCAAGGCCCTCACCAGCGACCCCGCGCCCGACTCCCCCGGCTTCGGCGTCCTCCGGGAGGACGAGCGCGCGGTCCTCGTCAGGCTCAACGAAGAGCACGGCCTGCTCGACCTCTCCCAGGCCTCCATCAAACTGCGGGTCGGCGACAAGGTGGAGGTCTTGCCCAACCACTGCTGCAGCGTCTGCAACCTCTTCGACGAGATCACGGCCGTCCGGCGCGGCGAGGTCGTCGAGACCTGGCCCATCGCCGCCCGCGGCCGACTGCGCTGAGGAGCAAGCCCATGGCCGACAAGCAGGTGATCGCCTCTGACCGCTTCCCTCCGCCCAAGGGGCCCTACTCCACCGTGGTGCGGGCCGGCGACTTCCTCTTCGTCTCCGGCCAGGGCCCCCTCGATCCCGCCACCGGGGAGGTCGCCCTGGGGCCTATCGAGGCCCAGACCGAGCTGGTG
Organism: uncultured bacterium; assembly: GCA_964385645.1. Lineage (GTDB taxonomy): Bacteria > Armatimonadota > Hebobacteria > Hebobacterales > Hebobacteraceae > CAYLPT01. The sequence goes on along the minus strand of CAYLPT010000209.1, from coordinate 4,250 downwards.
CTGTCCAACATCCAGCGCATCCTCGAGGCCTGCGGCTCCTCCCTGGAGCGCGTGGTGAAGACCACGGTCTACCTCGACGACATGGGCGACTTCGCGGCCATGAACAAGGTCTACGCCGGCTTCTTCCCTGCCGATCCCCCGGCCCGCACCACCGTCGAGGCCGCCGCCCTCCCTCTTGGCATCGGGGTCGAGATCGAGGTCGTCGCCCTCGTCGGCTCGTAGCCCTCGCGCCTGGCCAAGTTGTGGAATAAGCCACTGAGGGCATCGCCCGCCGCCTCGCACCGCCGCGGGCCCGGCCGGGCATCCCTCCGCGGCGCGCTCGGGCGCACCGCGTGTCGCTGAGGCTCGGCACGCCATGGGCACAGTCCGCAGACTGCTCGTCAAGACCCCGGTCGTGCGGGGGGTGATCGCCCGCTGCGAGGCCCGCCGCGCCCGGCTCGCCGCAGACCCCTTCTACCGCGCCGAGCAGCAGGCCGAGCGCCTGTGGCTGCTCGCGCTCCTCATCATCTTCCTGCTCGCCGTCAGCCTCTTCCTCATCACCGCCACCGAGGAGGCCAGCGGCGCCGTCCCCGAGATCGCCACCCCCCTGCTGCTGGTGCTCGGCAACGACATCACCACCTGCTTTCTCCTCGTCATGGTGCTCCTGATAACCGCCTACATCCGGGAGCGCCTCTCCGAGCAGTGGCGTCAGAACCGGCTGCTCGTGAGCGAGCTCACCTCCAAGGAGCGCGCGCTCAAGAAGAAGGACGCCCAGCTCAGCACCTGGGCCGAACTCAGCCACGCCCTCATCGCCAACTTCGACCTGCCGCGGCTGCTTGACCTGATCGTCACCACGGCCATCGAGGTGACTGGCGCCGACCGGGGCTCGGTCATGCTGCTGGATGAGAACGAGGAGACCCTGACCATCAAGGCCGCCAAGGGCGTGCCGCAGGAGGTGATCGAGGCCACCCGCCTGCGCCTCGGGGAGGGCATCGCGGGGCGAGTGGCGCAGGACGGACAGCCGGTCCTGCTCCGCCGGGGCGAGCACGAGACCGGTCTCGCCTCGCTGCGCCACCGCGACCGGGAGATCTCCTCCGCCATCTCGGTGCCCCTGCGCATCGAGGACCGCGTGGTCGGCACGCTGAACGTCAACGAGTCCCGCCGCGCCAGCGAGTTCACCGAGGAGGACCTGCGCGCCCTCACCCTCTTCGCCGACCAGGCCGCCCTCGCCCTCGAGAAGGCCCAGCTCTACCGCGACTCCCAGCGCCAGCTCGAGCGGCTCCTCACCGTGCTCGACGAGCTCAGCCGCACCCAGGCCCAGCTCGTTCACTCCGAGAAGCTCGCCTCCGTGGGGCTGCTCGCCGGCGGGGTCGCCCACGAGATCAACAACCCCCTGATGGTCATCCTGGGCCGCACCGAGCTCCTGCTCATGGAGGACGGCCTCCCCGAGGACATACGCCGCAACCTCGAGACCGTCCGTCTCGAGACCGAGCGCATCGGCCGCATCGTCCAGAACCTGCTGACCTTCTCCCGCAAGAGCCGCCAGGAGAAGATCGAGGCCGTGGATGTGAACGAGGTGCTCAACCGCACCCTCATGCTCAGCGAGCACCAGCTCGCCGTCTCCAACGTCAAGGTCCACAAGGAGCTCGACCCCGACCTGCCCCACATCCAGGCCAACCCCGGCCAGCTCCAGCAGGTGTTCATGAACCTCATCATAAACGCGCACCACGCCATGCCCGAGGGGGGCCGGCTGACCGTGCGCACCGGCGTCGTCCCCCGCCAACGCGTCTTCATCGAGGTGGAGGACACCGGCTGCGGGATCGCCGCTGAGGACCTCGACCGCGTCTTCGACCCCTTCTACACCACCAAGGAGGAGGGCAAGGGAACCGGTCTGGGCCTGGCCGTCAGCCGCAACATCGTGGAGGGCCACGGGGGGCTCATCGGCGTCCAGAGCGCTCCCGGCGAAGGCGCAGTCTTCCGCGTCATCCTCCCCGAGGTCCCTCCACAGGACGCGGGCCCCAGCGCCCCCTTCCACCTCTCCCGCCTCACCGATCGCTCGGTCCTGCCGGTCTGAGCTCACCCTCCCTCGCCGTCGGCGCGCACCAGTATGATCGCCAGCACCGCCGCCCCTGCGGCCACCGCCGCGAACAGCCGGAACATCCCCGGCAGCCCCAGCGCGCCGGCCGCCACCCCGGCCAGCTTCGCCCCCACCGCTGACCCCAGCCCATGGGAGATCGCTGCCCAGAGCGACTGGCCGCTCGCCCGCAGCTCCGGCGGCGCCAGTCGGTTCACGAACGTGATCCCCGACACCATGAAGGCCGTGAAGGTGAGAGAGTGCAGGCACTGCGCGGCCGCGATCCCCACCGGGCCCAGCGGGAACGAATACGCCAACAGCCGCACCGCGCACGCCAGGACGCTGAGCACGAACGTCCGCTTCACCCCCAGCCGCCGGATCACAGCCCCCACGACCCACATCATCGCCACCTCCGCCCCCACCGCGATCACCCAGAAATACCCCTTCAGATGGTCCGGGATCCCCCGCTGATCCAGGTAGATGCTGAAGTACAGGTAGTAGGACGCCATGGCGCCCATCGCCAGCACCGCACACAGCGCCAGCGCGAGAAAGCGCGGGGTTGCGAAGACCCGCGCCACCCGCCAGTCGAAGCGCCGCCCCACCTTGCCCCCGCCGGAGGCGGGTAGAGCCCACACCATCCCGACTGAGGCCAGCCGCAGCACCGTGAAGCCCACGAACATCGGGTACAGGCTCGCCGCCCCGGCGCCTGCCCCGCGCTCCAGCACCAGGCCCGCCAGCAGCAGCGGGGCCGCGAACCCCAGCGACCCCCACAGCCGCAGCCTCCCGTACTCCCCGCCCTCCCGCTCGATGCTCTCCAGCGCGATCGCGTCCGTGATGGGCGCCCCGGCAAAGGCGAAGCATGAGAAGGCCACCATGAGCGCCAGCGCGGCCGCGAAGCTCTCCGCCCACATCAGCCACGGGAACACGAGCCCTCCCGCCAGCAGCAGCCCCGCCAACGTCCAGCGCCGATCCCCCCAGCGGTCCGCGAGCGCGCCCCACAGCGGCGGGGTGAGCACCGTCATCAGCGGTGTGACGGCCCCCAGAGTGCCCAGCTGCGAATCGCTGAACCCTCGGCGCTCGAAGAACAGAAACAGGTACGGCGCCTGCATCCCCACGGGCATGAAGAAAATGAAGTAGAAGGCGCCGAAGCGCCGCGCCAGAGCCCGCTCCATCACCTTCCCTCCCTCACCACCCATCGCCCGACCGACCGACAGCCTACCCATCCCTCTGCGCCGCCGCCCGCCCCAGCCCCGCGCCCTGGTAGTAGTGGGCGAGAATCTCGCGATAGGAACGACCTGCCCGCGCCATGCCCAGCGCCCCATGCTGAGACAGCCCCACTCCGTGGCCGTGGCCGCGGCCTCGCAGCTCCCAGCCTCCCTCAGCGCGCGCCAGCTCGAAAAGCGCGCTCGGCGCCCCCAGCACCTCGAGCACCGCGTCCGTGCCCACCACTTCCAGCCGGCCCCGCGACCCGACCACCTCCAGCCTCTTCACCCGCCGCGCCCCTGTCCGGGCGCGCACCACCAGGTCCCGCACCTCGCCCACCCCCTGCCCCCGCGCCTCCAGACGCCGCGCCACCTCAGCCCGGCTCACGATCCTCTGCCACTGCCAGCACCACTCATAGCCCGGCAGCGACCGCGCCGCCGCGTCCTGGGGCGACTCCACCGGCCGCAGGTAGGGGAAGTTCGCCGCCACGCTCCCCGGCCAGGCCTCGGCCACGCCCTCAGTCATCCCGCCCGCGTTCGCGTGGTAGGCGCTGAAGATGGGCCGGCCGTCATAGGTGAGCACCTCCCCCCGAGTCGCCTCCACCGCCTCGTCCGAGTCCAGCCGCTCCGCGTCCACTCCCCCGTAGACCTGGCAGTGGCCGGTCGCGCACAGGTCGAATCCGTCGCCCGCGTGCCGCCCCTCCACATCCCGGAAGTACAGGGTTAGCGTGCGCGAGACCACCGCCTGCACCCTGTAGGCCTCCGGGTCTGGGAACATCTCAGAGGGCACGACCCCGCGCAGGTATTCCTCCAGGGCCACCTCGTTCACCACCCGCAGCCCGCCAGAGGCGGGCTGGGCCTCCAACCTCAGCCGTCCCCGGTAGGCCCGGCCATCCAGCTCTACCCACTCTCTGTCAGCTGCCGGGCTGAGCTCCAGCCACCGGCCAGCCCCGCCTCCCGCGGGCTCCTGCCCACCCACCAGCAACGCCATCTCC
>CAYLPT010000208.1:0-6307 GCA_964385645.1 uncultured bacterium | reverse complement strand
CGTCGTCCCTCTGCATCAGTGTCCCCACCACCCGCACCGCCGACCGCAGCCCCCGGCAGCTCCACCCCGGATCAGCATCCAGAAAGCGCCGGTCGCCCGACTCCGGGCACCTCACCCGCGCGTCGAAGACCACGTTGTGTGGGCTGAAGTTGAACTCGAAGTAGCGCGTCAGGTCTCCCCCCGAGCACAGAAAAGCCTCGCACACCTCCTCCTCGTAAAGGGGGTCATCGCGGCTGCGCAGGTCGCCCCAGATGTCGGTGTCCACGCATACGAAGGCGAGGTATAGGCAGTCGTCGTCCCAGCAGGCCCTCACCTCGGTGGGTAGCTGGGGCTCGCCCGATCCATCGGCCAGCCGGAAGTCGCCCACCGGGGCCGCCGCCCGCCAGGCCGGCTCGTCGAGGCAGCCGTCAACGACGACGGGGCCGGCCGCGCGCCGACACAGATAGCGCGGCAGCTCGCTCACCGCGGCGCCCCCGCCGACGAGACAGCCGCGACGGCGATGTCGTCGAGGTGAATCTCGCCGGCCGGCTTGCGGTCGTCCCGAATCTCGACCACGTAGATGGACTCGAGCACCACCGGGCCCTCCGCCTCCTCGGGCAGCCACGCCGAAAGCTGCCGCCACTGCCCCGACCAGACGACGCGTTGGGCGAGGTCGAGCGTGAAGGTGCGCCCCGCCCCGTCGCGCAGGCGAGCCCGCAGCCAGACGCCCTGCCCGTCGCCGAGCACGCGCACCGCGAGTGAGCGGCTCTCCGGCAGTGTGAGATCGAGGTCGGCATAGGCGGCCCGGGTCCCCTCGCCCTGGCTCAGATCGTAGGAGAGCCGCAGGCAGCGGTTGCCCGGCCGAAGCGGGTCATCCACAACGGCTACGCTGCCTGGCAGGCCTGCGGGGACGGTCCGAAACCGACGCGGGCCCTCCCGCTCGAAGTCCTCGATGACGGTGGTCACCGCGCCCACCATCACCTGCGCCGAGCCCACCGCCTCCTGCACCCGGGCGGCCACGGTCAGAAGGGCTTGACGAGGCGGGGCGGTGAAGAGCCCGTCCCGGGTCACGGAGGCGCCGGGGAGCTGTGGGTGCACGCTCCAGAAGACCCGCTCGGGCGGCACCGGGATGGGGCGGCCCTCGGCGTCATGGGCTTGCGCCACGAAGCGCTGGGTGGCCCCGGGCGCCATCGCCACCTCCGCGGGGGCCACGGTGATGTGCGCCGGCGTGGGCAGCACGCGCACCACCGCCGAGGCGGTCATCTCCCCCAGCCTCGCGATCACCATGCCGACGGTCTTCGCCTCCACCTTTGCGGCGCGGAAGAGGCCGCTGGCGTCCACCTCCCCCACCCCGCGCGGGCAGGCCCACATCACCGCGGTCGCCTCCAGCGGCACCGGGTTGTAGTACTCGTCCAGAGCGCGGGCCTGTAGCACGACCTCCTCGCCGCTGAGGATGCTCAGCTCCGCAGGCTCGACGGACAAGCGCGCCGGCGGCCCGGGGGGCGCGGTGCTGAAGATCGCGAGCGCGTTGACGATCGCGCGCTCGACGCCGCTGGAGGGCGAGTTCACCACCCGGTCGCGGACCACCATGGTCGTGGAGCCCCCGCCGTCCAGGTTGAGCGCGTCCGTGCAGCCAAGGCTGAGGAACAGCTCCGCGAACTCAGGCAGGCTCATGCCCTCGCTGTAGCCTGGCTGTCGTCCGTCCACCGCGGCGAGCACCAGGTGGCTGCCCCGGATCCCGACGCCCGTGCGCGGGTGTCGCGCCGACGCGAACCGCTCGGCGAAGCGCTCCTGTCTGGTCTCGACCGATACCTGCCCGTCGCGCACCAGCCGCGGCCCTCCGCTCACGGCCTCCACTATGTCCCCGACCGCGGGCTCTATTGCCAGGCGGAGCCGCACTTCGTCGCCGATCTTGAGGCCGCGCAGCGCATAGGCGGCCACACCTCGGGCGGCCAGCGCCGCGCCATCCGGAGGGATGGGGGCCGAGGCCGCGGTGGCGATGGCGGCGACGCGGGCGGTGATGTTCGCGTTCGGCCGCACCGGCCCCGAGAGGCCCACGAGGGCGAAGTGCAGCGTTCCCTCGGCGGCCCGCGTCTCCGCCCCGAAGCGCGGCGTGAAGAGCACCAGGTCGGCGTATCCGGGCGGCCGGTTCATCGCCGCGATCGGGAACAGCACGTCGCCCGGGCACGTCATCCACGCCCGGGCCCGGAAGCGCTCGATTCCCACCCGACCGTCGGCCAGCCGATAGAGCACTGAGCGGGAGGGATCGGGGAAGGTCAGCAGCTCGCGGCCCTCCACCTGCAGGCCCAGCGGGATGGTCGCATAGGCGCCGCCGGCGAGGGCGAAGAAATCGCCATTGACGGCGGCCACCAGCCGCCGCGCCTCCGAGCTGTGCGCGGTCGCAATCTCACTGAGAGGGCGCCGGTCCATGGTCGCGCCACCGGCCAGCACCGCGGCCAGCTCCAGGTGCTGGTCAGACAGGTCGGCCTCGACCACGTGCACGGCCCACGGCCCCTCCGGCCGGTAGATGTGCTGGTAGCTGACGGCCGGCGCGATGGGCGCCGCTTGCTGGGCCGCAGCCGCGCCCCCCGCCACCAGCACTGCGATAAGGCCCAGCAGCAATGGGATCGGCGCGCAGCGACGACTCACCATCTCTCCCCCCGGGCTGGCACGTCCGGTGTGCCCCCTGGAAATTCCCCGCTCCGCGTTGAGGCTCCTTCCGGGGCTGGCCGGCGGCGCGCGGGTGAAACCGGAACGGGCGCAGATGCGTATACCGCGGCACAACATGCTGACCGCTGGCAAGCGGAAAGGGGGAGCGAGATGAGCAAGTGCCGTTGCCTACAGCTCGTCGCATCTCTGGCTGCGGCGGCCCTCCTGTGCGGGGTCTCGGCCGCCGACGGCGGACTCACCACCGAGCAGCTCGTCTACCAGGGCGCGCAGGTGGAGGTCCAGGTGGACGTGGACGGCGCGGTCGCCATCCAGTTCGCCGGCGACGCGCTCGACGCGCTGGCCGAGCTGGCCCAGCAGCAAGCCGAGGCCCTGGCCGGCGCCGAGGGACCGCCCCCGGGGCCCGTGGCGGCGGCCGCCGCCGCGGCCCCCCTGATTGGGCCCGCGAAGGCCGCGGTGGAGAGCCTCAGCCGCGTCACGCTGCTGGTCATGACGCCCCAGCAGCCAGCCGCCGGCGCGCAGGTGGTTGACCACTACGCAGCCCTGCTGACGCCGCGCGGCTGGGCGCCTATGGTCACGGTGCGAGCCGAGCAGGGCGAGGGCGTGCTCGTGCTCGTGGCCCCCGGCGGCAAGGGCATCTTCGCGGTGGTGGCCCCGAAGCAGGAACAGGGCAAGCTGGTAGTCGCGCTGGTAACCACGACCCGGCCGGTGGGCGAGCTGATCGGCAACATCGTCCGCGCTGGCGGCGGGCCGGCGGCCCAGGCGCTCATGGCGCAGATGGTGCGCCCCTCGCCGCCCAAGGCCGCCTCGGCAGGGGAGCCGCAGGGCGAAGCGGCAGACTGAGCCACTGCCCGCCGAGACCGGCCGGAGCGGGGCCGGTCTCGGCGCGGCCGGCTAAGCGCGCCGGTCCTCGATGCGCCAGAGGCAGTCCTCGGTGACGCCGGCAGCGCGCAGCTCCTCCTCTGACGCGTACTGGGGGCCGCGACAGCCGATGTGCGCCGGGTGGTGGGCGTCGCTGTTGACGGCCAGCTTGCAGCCGACCTCGAGGAAGCAGCGGATGAGCAGGCCCATCGCCTCCGGCGCGCCCCGCAGGAAGGCCGGGTTGCACTCCATCGCCACACCCTCGCAGGCGGCCAGGGCGGCTGTGTCCCGCAGCTCCTCCTGGTCGGCGGCGGCGACGATGGCCTCGAAGGGCACCGGCGAGACCGGCACCGAGAACGGGTGGGCGATGATGTCCACGAAGCCCAGGGCGATGGCGCCCCGCATCATCTCCAGGATATGGGCGGCCATCGCCTCCGGGCTCAGCGTCCCCGGCCTCTGCACCCCGGGGTTGAAGAGGTGGCTCGCCGACATGATGACGAAGTCGAGAGTGTCGGCGAAAGCGGCGTCTATCTTCGCGACGGCGGGCGTCGCCATCTCGGTCTCGCAGCCCACGTAGACCCTCAGGTCTCCGGTATCGGCGGGCAGCCGCTCGCGCACCAGCCAGGGCCGGCCGAGGTCCTCCGAGTTCACGATGTGGTCGCTGATGCCCAGGGCCTCCAGGCCCGCCTCCCGGGAGGCGCGCAACACTTCCTCCAGGGTGGCCTCGGGCGACCCGCAGGCCGACAGATGTGTGTGAACGTGGAAATCCCGCTTCAGTAGTCCAGCCAAGCTCTTGCTCCACGCGAAACGCGGGGGGCGGAGCAAGCCCCCCGGCTGGTTGTTCTGCCCGCGGTGGCGGCGCTCCTGCGCACCCGGGAGGGCGGCGCCCGGCCCCGGCGAAGCCCTCCCCAGCCGCGCGGTGGCGACATGGAGACAGACGACCGCCTGCTTGTGGAGTACCTCCGCCGCGCCTATCACGCCGCAGACGGCCTGTGGTTCGTGATGGTGGAGGATGCCCACGGCTTCGAGCACGCGCTGGGCCTCGACGCGCGGGTGTGGCAGGTGCTCGCCAAGATCCAGGCGCGCAAGGCGCGGGAGCTGACCGGCGCCTGCACCAATTCGCCGGCCGACCTCGCCCGGTGCTTCTCGCTCAAGCTGGCGGCCGACGGCCACCGCTTTGAGGTCGCGGTCTCCGACCGCGAGGTGTGCTTCACCGTCCGCGGGTGCCCCTGGCTGGAGCTGCTGCGCGGCAGCGACCGCCGCCACCTGGCCGCTCGGATCGCGCAGACGGTCTGCCCGACGGAGGGGCGCACTTGGTGCGCGGAGTTTGGAGGCGAGTACGAGTTCGAGATGCCGGCCCTGGCCTGCGCGGGCGCCTACCCCTGTGTGCTGCGCTTCCTCCGCGCCGGCTTCGCCGCGGGGCGCTAGACGGGGGCCTGCGCCTGGCGGAGATGGCGGGCGGCCTCCTCGGGCTCGGCGATGTTGATGTAGATGTCGCTGCCGAGCTCGAAGCCGCCGGGCGTGGTGAGGCGGGGGAAGAGCTCGATGTGCCAGTGATAGGCGCGGATGTTGTGCTCGGCGGCCGGCGCGGTGTGGATGGCGAAGTTGTAGGAGGGCCGCCCGAGGGTCGCCGCGATGCGCCCGAGGGTCTCCCTGAGCACGCGGGCGAGGTCGCTCGCCTCCTCCTCGCTCATGTCGGCGAAGCGGATGGAGTGGCGCTTGGGCAGGATCCAGGTCTCGTACGCGTAGCGCCCGGCGTAGGCCGTGACGACCAGGAAGTGGGGGCTCTCCAGGACGGTGCGCTCCCCGCTCCTGCTCTCCTCCTCGATCAACGCGCAGAACACGCACCGGCCCAGGTACTCCCAGTAGTCGGCCGCGCCGCGCAGCTCCTCGGCCAGTTGGTGGGGCGTGATGGGCGCGGCGATGAGCTGTGAGTGCGGGTGGGCCAGCGAGGTGCCGGCCTTCGCCCCGCGGTTGCGGAAGATGAGCACGTAGCGCAGGGGTTCGGAGGACTCGCAGGCCAGGTAGCGCTGCCGGTAGGCCTCGATCACCGCCTCCACCTGCGCGAGCTCCATCTCCCACAGGTCGAGGTCGTGCCGGGGCGACTCGATGATCACCTCGTGGGCGCCCACGCCGTCCCGCGCCACGTGGATGCCGGCATGGCGGAGCCGCTCGGAGCCCGCCGCGTGCAGCGCGGCATACTTGTTCGGCACCACCCGCACCTGCCAGCCCGGCGAGTTCGCCGGCCCCCCATCGCGGAGGGCGAACACCTCCGGCGGTGTCATCCCCTCGTTCCCCGGGCAGAAGGGGCAGCTCTCCTCCCGCTCGGGGAGGCGCTCCGCCTCGCCCTCCTCCCGGGCGATCTCCATGGGCCTCTGCCCCCGCCCCCGGGCGATGATCACCCACTCCCGTGTGACGATGTTCTTGCGCAGCTCAGGCTCGAAGCCGGCCCTCCGTCGCGTGCCAGCCGCCATCTCCCATACCCCCTCATGCAAGGCGCCCGCTCGGCCAGCGGGCGCCTCATGACAGGCCGATTCTAGGGGGTCCGCGCCCACCTTGTCAACACTCGGGCGCCAGCGGCGCGTTCGAGCGGCCGACGCGTCTAGCTGGCCGGGAAGACGTGGGCCGCGCCCGGGTCGAAGGAGGCGGTGACTTCGTCGCCCACCGCCAGCCCGCTTGCCCGGAAGGCCTGCCGCGGGATGAGGGCCACGGTGGTGAGCCCGCCCTCGACATCCACTCGCACCAGCGCGCCCCGGTCCACGACGCGCGCGAGCCGCCCCCGCACGGCGTTCGGCCCCCC
>CAYLPT010000207.1:0-7340 GCA_964385645.1 uncultured bacterium | reverse complement strand
CTGGAGCACCTGCCGGCCCTGGAGCTGGAGAGCAGCGCGCCCAACACCCGCCCCCCATGGCAGAAGCGCTCGGCCGCGCTGCTCTCCAGCTCCAGGGCCGGCAGGTGCTCCAGCGGGTAGTCGGGCGGCAGCAGCCGCTCGGTGAGCGACCCCTCGCCCGCCGCCCTCTCCATCTCCTCGAGGGACAGGGCCTCCGCCTGGTCGAAGCGGCCCGCCCGCGTCCGCACCAGGAACGCCAGGCACGCTCCACACCCGAGAGCGCGGCCCACATCGTCGGCCAGCGCCCGAACATAGGTTCCGGCGGTGCATACGATGTCCACCAGGGCCCGTGCCCGCGGGCCGGGATGGAAGGCAACCAGCTCCAGCCGCTTGATCCGCACCCGCCGCCGCGGCGCCTCGACCGGCAGGCCCTGGCGCGCCCGCGCGTGCAGCCGCTCCCCGCCCACACGCACCGCCGAGTAAGCGGGCGGCGTCTGCTCGATCTCCCCCAGGAAGCGCTCCAACGCCGTCGCCACCGCGCCCTCCGTCAGACCACCCGCGTCCGCGGTGGCGACCACTCTCCCCTCTGCATCCAGGGTGTCAGTCAGCAGGCCGAAGGCGATCTCCGCGCGGTACGCCTTGTCGGCCCCGCCGGCCAACCGGAACAGCCGCGTCGCGCGGCCCACCGACACGGGCAGCACCCCCGCGGCCGCCGGGTCGAGGGTGCCGAGGTGGCCCACTCGGCGCTCACCCAGGTGGCGCCGCGCGAGGGCGACCACGTCGTGGGAGGTCATGCCCGAGGGCTTCGCCACATTGAGGAAGCCGTCACTGGGCATGGTCGGGAAGGGCGGCGGCCACGGCCGCGAGGACGCGCGCCCGCGCCTGCTCGAGGCCCTCAGGGAGGGTGCAACCGGCGGCCATGGCGTGGCCTCCTCCGCCGAAGGAGAGCGCGATCCGGCTCACGTCCGCGCTGCCGTCCGAGCGCAGGCTCACCCGCACTCCGCCCTCGGGCAGCTCCACGAACAGCAGGGCGACCCGGGGGCCTCCGATGGCCCGCAGGTGGTCTATGATCCCCTCGGTGTCGGCGGGCCCGGCCCCGGTGTCGCGGAAGTCGGCGAGCCGCAGCATCGAGCTGACCACCTCGTGGTCGAGCTCGGCCGACAGCCGGGAGAGCGCGACCCCGAGCAGGTGGGTGGCGGCCATGGAGCGCTGCTCGTAAAGGGCGCGCGCGATCCCGTGGGGGTCGGCCCCCGCGCGCGCCAGCTCGGAGGCGATGCGCAGCGCGCGTGCGGTCGTGTTGCCATAGGTGAACCGGCCGGTGTCGGTGAGGAGCGCGGTGTAGAGGCAGGTGGCCACCTCGGAGGTGATCTGCGCGCCCAGCGCCCGCACCAAGTCGTACACGAGCTCGCCCGAGGCGGCCGCCGTCGCGTCCACGAGGCGCACGTCGCCGAAGGCCTGGTCGGTGGCGTGGTGGTCTATGTCCACCAGCGCGGGCAGAGAGACGAAGGCGGCCTCGAGGCGACCCAAGCGCCCCGGCCCGTCGCAGTCCACAACCAGGCCGAGGTCGGCCCGCCATGGGGGCGGATCGGCACAGAGGCGCCCAACGCCGGGCAGGAAGCGGTAGGGCTCGGGGGCCGGATCGGCGCAGAGGGCGGCGACGCGGCGCCCGCCGGCCTCCAGGGCGAGGGCGAGGGCGAGCAGAGAGCCGAGCGCGTCGCCGTCGGGGCGGACGTGGGTGCCGATGTAGAGGCTAGCGCTGTTGCGGATCAGCGCGATCGCCCGGCTCCGGGCGCGCCTGAGGGTGGTCGTGCTCATCGGCGATCTGGTCCAGGATATCGAGGGTGTGGGAGCCGCGCTCGAGTGACTCGTCGAGGTGGAACTCGAGGCTGGGCATGGGCCGGAGGTGAAGCACCTTCATGAGCTCCTGGCGGATGTAGCCGGCGGCGCTGTCGAGGCCCCGGAGGGCCTCGGTGCGCTCCTCCGGGGCGCCGTGCGCGCTCACGAACACGCGCGCCTGCCGGAGGTCGGGCGCCACCTGCACCATGGTGATGGTGACCCGGCCCACGCGAGGGTCCTTGACCCGGCGGAGCACGAGGGTGCTGATCTCCTCCCGCAGGAGGTTCTGGACGCGCTCGATGCGCTGGGATGGCATTGCGCTCCCCCGGCTGGCATCACAGGAACTCGAGCTCGCGGGAGAGCACGACCACCCGCGGCTCGGTCTCGATGAGGTCGGCGACGTGGGCCATCACGCGGTCGAGGAAGGTGCGCTCGTTCGCCACCGCGGCCACCGCCAGGGTGGCGTAGCGGACCGAGTCGTTGCGGCCCAGCTCGGCGGCGCTGACGTTGAAGCGCCCCCGCACTCGGTCCAGGAGGCTGCGGATCACCTGCCGCTTGTCCTTCAGCGTGCGCCCGTCGGTGATCTCGAGCTCGACGCAGAGCGCGGCGATGTGCATGTGGGCTCCTCAGATCGCACGCTCGAGCTCCCGCATCTCGACGCACTCGATCACGTCCCCAACCTCGAACTCGTTGAAGTCCTCCAGGGAGATGCCGCACTCGAAGCCCTCCGCCATCTCCCTCACATCGTCGCGCACGTGTCGCAGCGAGGTGAGCTGGCCCTCGTGCACCACGTCTCCCCCCCGCCGGACGCGCACCCTCAAGCCCCGGACCATCCGGCCCTCGGTCACGTAGCAGCCAGCGATGGTCCCGTAGCGCGAGGAGCGGAACAGCGCCCGCACCTCCGCCCGCCCCGCCACCCGCTCCTCGTAGCGCGCCTCCAACATGCCGGTCATGGTCAGCCGGATGTCCTCGAGCAAGTCGTAGATCACGTCGTAGCGGCGGATCTCCACGTGCTCGTCCGCCGCCAGCCGCCGCGCCTGCGTATCCGCTCCCACCTGGAAGCCTATGATCACCGTCGGCTCCACGCTCGCCGCCAGGCTCACGTCCGACTCCGTGATGTCCCCCACCCCCACGTGCAGGAGGTTGAGCTTCACCTCCTCCGCGGCTATCTGCAGCAGAGAGGCGCTGATCGCCTCCACTGTCCCCTGCGCGTCCCCCTTCAGCACCAGGTTCAGAGTCTTCGCCTCGCCCGCCGCCAGCAGCCGGGAGATCTGCGCCATCGTCCGCGGGCCGGTCGCCCTCAGCTCGGCCTCCCGCGCGCTCTCCCGGCGCTCCTGGGCGAGGGCCCGCGCCTCCCGATCGCTCTTCACCACCTGGAATAGCTCGCTCGCCTCCGGCACCTCCGACAACCCGATCACCTGCACCGGCTGGGAGGGGCCGGCCTCGGACAGCCGCCGACCCCGGTCGTCCATCATCGCCCTCACTTTGCCGGCTACGGGGCCAGCCACCACGCTGTCGCCCTGCTTCAGGGTGCCCTCCTGCACCAGCAGCGTCGCCACCACGCCCCGCCGCCGGTCCAGCTCCGCCTCCAACACCACCCCCTCCGCGGGCTTGTCCCGCTCCGCCCGCAGCTCGTTCATCTCCGCCACCAGCAGGATCATCTCCAGCAGCGTGTCTATGTTGCGCCGCTCCAGCGCCGACACCTCGACGTAGATGGTCTCCCCACCCCACTCCTCCGGCACCAGGTTGCGCTCCGCCAGCCGCTGCTTGATGGGCTCCACCGCCGCGTTCGGCCTGTCTATCTTGTTGATTGCCACGATGATCGGCACCCCGGCCGCCTGCGCGTGGTCCACCGCCTCCAGGGTCTGCGGCATCACCCCGTCGTCGGCCGCCACCACCAGCACCGCGATGTCCGTCACCTGCGCGCCCCGGGCTCGCATCGCCGTGAACGCCTCGTGGCCGGGGGTATCAATGAAGGTGATCGGCCGGCCGTTCACCTCCACCTGGTAGGCCCCGATGTGCTGCGTGATCGCCCCCGCCTCCCCGGCCGTCACGTTCGTGCCCCGGATCGCGTCCAGCAGCGTCGTCTTGCCGTGGTCCACGTGCCCGAGCACTGTCACCACAGGGGGCCGCGGCGGCGCCCCGGGCGGTGCCGTCCGCCGGGGCACCACCTTGATGCGCGGCCCGGGCTTCTCCTCCTCGGCCGGCGGCTCGGGCTCGGCCGCCTGCACCGAGACGCCCGCCGCCGACCGCTTCGCCTCTAGCTCCCGGGCCAGCCTCTCCGCCGCCTTCTCTTCTTCCTCCTCTTCCTCCTCCGGCTCTGGCTCGATCTCCGGCTCCACCACCAGCGGCTGCTCCACCTCGACCACGTAGCCCCATTGCTCGCCGATCAGGGTCGCCAGCTCCGGCGGCATCACGTCACCCTCGCCGATCTTTTCCCCGAGCCCCTCCGCCGCCTTCACCACCGCCTCCGCCTCCGTGTCAAGGGCGGTGGCGAAGCTGGTCACCGTCACCGGCCACTTCAGCCGGATAGCCGCTCCCGCCTCCCCCTCTTCCTCCTCGACCTGCGGCGGAGCCTCCACCGCGGCGGGCGGCGCGGCCTTGGGCGTCGCCGGCGCGGGCTTGGCCTCCTTCGCCACCTTGGGCTTGGGCGGCGTCGCGGCGGGGGCCGGCGCCGCCTTGCCCCCGAGGCGCTGGCGAATGGTGGCGATGTGCTCGGGCGGAACGCTCGAGCTGGCCGTCTTGCCCCCGACGCCCAGCTCCTCGAGGAGCATCAGGACATCTCTGCTCTTGACTCCCAGCTCGCTGGCCAGCTCGTGTACACGCATGCTGATGCTCGCCTAGCTCCCGGCCGACGGCACGGCTTCCCGCGCCCTCACCTGCTCCCGGATGGCCTCCACCGCCTCCGGGCCTACCGCTACCCCCAACGCCCGCGCCAGGCGCTTCTGCTTCAGCGCCGCCTCCAGGCACCGCTCACTCGGGCACAGGTAGGCCCCCCGCCCGGCCACCTTGCCCGTCACGTCAAGCTGCACCTCACCCCGCGGGGTGCGCACCACCCTCACCAGCTCTCGCTTCCCGCGCGTCTGCCGGCACCCCACACAGCTCCGCTGAGGCACATGCCTGCCGGGGCTCATGCCTCCTCCTCGCCCGCGGGCTCGCGGGTGCGCTGCGCCGCCGGCTCCACCGCCTCGGCGGGCTGGGGCGCCTCGATCGCCTCGGGGACCTCTGACGGCCCCGGCGCTTCGGCGGGCTCGGGCGCAGCCGCCTCCGGGGCCTCAGCCGGCTCTGCAGGCTCGGCCGGGCGGGCGGCAGCGGCCTCGAGCTCGGCCATCTGGGATTCGCTGCGGATGTCAATGCGCCAGCCAGTCAGCCGCGCCGCGAGGCGCACATTCTGCCCCTCCCGTCCGATGGCGAGCGAGAGCTGGCTGTCGGGAGCGATGACGGTGGCGGAGCGGGTGCTCTCGTCAATCAGCACCCGGCTCACCTTCGCCGGGCTCAGCGCGCTGGCGACGTACTTGGCGGGGTCGTCGCCCCAGCGCACGATGTCCACCTTCTCGCCCCGCAGCTCGTCCACCACGGCCTGCACGCGGCTGCCCCGGTGCCCCACACAGGCCCCGACCGGGTCCACGTTCTCATGCCGGGAGGCGACTGCCACCTTGGAGCGGGCCCCGGCCTCGCGCGCCTGGGCCCTGATCTCCACCACCCCCTCCTGGACCTCGGGGACCTCGAGCTCGAAGAGCCTGCGCAGCAGCCCCGGGTGGCTCCGCGAGACCAACACCCGCGGCGCCTTGGTGGTGCGCTTCACCTCCAGGATGTAGACCTTCATGCGCTCGCCGAAGCGGTAGGTGTCCAGGGGGCTCTGCTCCGAGGCCGGCAGCACCGCCTCCAGCTTGCCCAGGTCCACGAACACGGTGCGGCCCTCCCGCCGCTGCACCACGCCCGTGACCACATCGCCGTCGCGGTTGCTGAACTCCTCGTAGATGATCTCCCGCTCCGCCTCCCGGATCCGCTGCGCCACCACCTGCTTGGCGGTCTGGGCCGCGATGCGCCCGAACTCGGCCGGCGACACCTCCAGGTCGAGGCTTTCGCCCTCCTGCACCGTGGGATCCAGCCGACGCGCCTCGGCCAGCGACATCTCGGCGTGCGGGTTCTCCACGTGCTCCACCACCCGCTTGCGCACGAAGACCGTGGCGGTGCCGCCATCCCAGTCAATGTCCACGTGGATCTCGCAGGGCGCGCCGTAGTGCTTCCGGTAGGCGGAGACGAGCGCGGCCTCGATGATCTCGCTCAAGGTCTCGAGCGGGATATCCTTCTCCCGGCCTATGTCTCGCAGCGCTTGTACGAAATCCACCTGCATGTCGGTTCCGCTTCCTAAGGCCGAAGAGTGGGAACATCTCCCACTCTTCGCTGCGCGAGAGAAACCGAAGCTCGCACTTGAGTATAGCATAGCCGCGACCGCTTGGCAAGCGCCGCGGCTGCGCGCCAGGGCGACGCCTGCGAGGCCCACGAGGCCCCGCGCCTACGCGCGCGCGGGGCGCGCCCGGCGGGCGCGCCCCGCAGTGTAGTCGCCTCAGTGTGCGCCGCTCAGCGCTCCGGCTCCAACTCCACCGGCGCCTCGGGCGCCTCCTCCAGCGGCAGGTCCGGCAGCCGGTGCATCCGCTCCCTCATCCGCTGCCGCCGGCCCTCGCCCTGCCCCCAGGTCGGCTCCCGGCCCGCGCCGGGTCCGCGACCGAAGCCAGGGCCCGGTCCGCCGCGGAGCCGAGCGCCGAAGCCAGGCTCCGGCGCGCCCGGGCCGGCCCCCCGCCGCCAGCCCTGCGCGCCCGCGCCTCTGGCGCGGCCGGCGAACTCACGGCCCATGCCTGCGTGCCGCGCCCCGCGCCCGCGGCCCAGGGCCTGTCCGCGCACACCCTCCAGCCGGCTGCCGCGCAGGGCGTACAGGCGCCCCTGCAGGCGGAACACATCCTCGGCCTTAGCCGCGATCTCCGCCTCCGGGGCCTGCCTCAACTCCAGCAGCCGCAGCTCGAGCCGCGCCACCTCAAGCTGCCTGGCGAGCTCCCTCGCCTCCTCCACGGCGGCCTCTTGCTCGGCGGTAAGCGCCGCCGCCGGCCCGCGCCCGGCGGGCGCGTCGCCCAGCCGAGGGGCCGCCACCACCGCGCCGGCCGCCAGCGCGGCCACCACTACGCCCACCATCAACCTCCATGTGGTCCTCATCTGGCACCTCCTCTGCTCCGCTTTGCGGAGTCACCCTTCCAGACGAGAGACGCCACCCCCGCATTCCATAACCACCGCGCTAAGCGCGCACACACCCCCGATCAGCTCACTCAATGCTCTCGGCGACCCGCGCCAGCTCCTCCGCCGGCAGGTCTCCCACCACCAGCACCACCCGATCCTCACCCAGGTAACGCAGGGCTTTCTCGCTCACGTGGTCCACCAGCGTCATCCGCTCGCCCGCGGGCCGACCCATCCCCAGACCGGGCCCGCGTCGCGGCGGCCCCGGCCCCGGGCCCCCGCGCCCGGGGCGCGCC
>CAYLPT010000206.1:0-8853 GCA_964385645.1 uncultured bacterium | reverse complement strand
GAGGAGTGGCGGGCGAACTTCTACCGCATTGACCGCGCGGGGGGCGGCGAGTTCAGCTGCTGGTCGCCGACGCTCGCCGATCCGCCGAACTTCCACGTGCCGAGCAGGTTCGGCAGACTCGTCTTCACTGCCGGGCGAGCCGGCGAGGAGGTCTGAGCTGATGAACGCGCTGCGGCTGGCCGGAAGGTATGCGCTGCTGCTGGTCGTGTCTGTCCTGGCCGCGACCTCGCAGGCGGCGGAGGTGGAGATCATCTCCCCCGCTCGAGGCGAAGTGCTGACCGGGCAGGTGGAGGTGGTGGCCCGGGTGGCGCCGCCGCGCACGGCCAGCCTTGACCGGGTGACGCTCCAGACCTCCAGCGGCGAGGTCATCCGCATGCGCCCGCAGTTCGCGGACCGCTGGGCGGCCGAGCTCGATACCACCTCCCTGCGCAACGGCCGGCAGGCGCTCATGGTGACCGCTTACGCGGCCGGCTATGCCGAGCGGCACCACCGCGCCGACACCGCGAAGTCGTGGCAGAGCGAGGTGCGCCACTGGCCGGCCGACGTCGAGGTGGTGGTCAGCAACCCCTACCAGCACTACTGGGGAGACCTGCACGCACACACGAGCTACTCGGACGGCTCCTGGCTCCCCGCGGAGGCCTACCGCTACGCGCGGGACACCGCGCGGCTGGACTTCTTCGCGGTGACCGACCACTGCCAACTGCTGACCCTCGACGAGTACGAGGACACCATCGAGCAGGCCATCCGCTTCACGGAGCCGGGCCGCTTCGTCGCCCTCTACGGCGTGGAGGTCACCGAGCAGTGGGGTCACCTCAACGTGTACATGTCTCCGACCCCGCGCCTACCCACCGGGCTGGAGGCTTGCTACCGCGCCATCGGCGAGATGAACCTGCTGGGCCACTTCAACCACCCCAGCGTCACCCCCCACGAGGGCCGGTCTTGGCGGGACGACTTCGCGGGGTTCCACTACGTGCCCGCGGCGGACGAGTCCATGGCCATGGTGGAGGTGCGTAACCCAGGCGAGGAGGCGGCCTACATCGCCATGCTCGACGCCGGGTGGCACGTGGGGGCGGTGGGCTGCCAGGACCAGCACGACCCGGTGTGGGGAACCGGGGGTTCGAGCTGGACGGTGGCCCTGGCGCGGGAGCTCACCCTGGAGGCCATCCTCGACGCGCTCTGGGCCCGCCGGGTCTACAGCGCCGGCGACAGGAACCTCCGGCTCGATTTCACCCTCGACCACGAGGACATGGGGTCGCGGATTGCGCGCCCCGCCGGGGCCTACAATGTGGTGGTCACCCTGGCCGACCCCGATCCCGATGATGTGATCGAGCAGGTAGATCTGTTTCTCAACGGCCGCATCGTCCAGTCCACCCGCCCTGGGCGAGCGAACTACGCTTGGGCGACCCAGCTCGAGCTGCCCCGGGGGAGGCACTACTGCTTCGTCCGCGTCAGGCAGGTGCGGGACCGCATGACCTGGTCCAGCCCCATCTGGGTGAGCGCCTACTAGCCGCGGCCGGCGGGAGGTGACCGTGCGATCGCTGCGCATCGCGCTGGCGCAGATCAACGTGACGGTGGGCGACATCGAGGGCAACGCGCAGCGCATCCTGCGGGCGATCCGCCACGCCGAGGAGCAGGGGGCCGACGTGGTCGCCCTGCCCGAGCTGGCGGTCACAGGCTACCCCCCGGAGGACCTGCTGCTCAAGCCTGAGTTCATCGAGGCGAACCGCCGCGCGCTGGAGCGCATCGCCTGCGAGGTGGGCCAGACTGTGGCGGTGTGCGGCTTCGCCGACCGGCGAGACGACCTGTTCAACGCGGCCGCGCTGCTGCACGCGGGCCGCGTCGCCGCGGTCTACCACAAGGCCCTCCTGCCGACGTACAGCGTCTTCGACGAGGACCGCTACTTCCGCGCCGGGCAGGCCCGCCCTGTGTTCGAGGCGGCGGGCGGCGTCCTGGGCGTCAGCATCTGCGAGGACATCTGGTACCCCGACGGCCCGCCCACCACGCAGGCCCTCGCCGGCGGCGCCGAGCTGTTGCTCAACATCTCCTCCTCGCCCTACTGCGTGGGCCGGGCCGAGGACCGGCGCCAGATGCTCGCCACCCGGGCCGCCGACACCGGCGCCTTTGTCGCCTACGTCAACCTGGTGGGCGGCCAGGATGAGCTGGTCTTCGACGGCCAGAGCATGATCTTCGGCCCCGATGGTGAGCTGATCGCCCGGGCCCCCGCCTTCGAGGAGGACCTGCTAGTCGCCGACATTGACCTCGAGGTCGCCTTCCTCACTCGCCTCCACGACCCGCGCCGGCGCAAGCGCGCCGGCGGCCCCGATACGCCGCGGCTAACCATCTCTTCCGCTCCCCGCGCCGACAAGCCGGGGCTCGGCCCGCCCTCCATCGCGCCGGAGCTGTCCCGCGAGGAGGAGGTCTACCGCGCCCTCGTATTGGGCACCCGGGACTACGTGCGCAAGAACGGCTTCGCGAAGGTCGTCATCGGGCTGAGCGGGGGGATTGACTCCTCGCTCGTGGCGGCCGTTGCGGTGGAGGCGCTGGGGCCGGAGAACGTCGTCGGCGTGTTCCTGCCCTCTCGCTACACCTCGGAGCGCAGCCGGGCGGTCGCGACCGCGCTGGCGGACAACCTGGGCATCGAGCTGCGCACCATCTCCATCGAGCCCGCGCTGCAGGCCTACCAGGGGATGCTGCGCGAGCACACCGCAGGCGGCCCCGGCACGGTCGAGGAGAATCTCCAGGCGCGCATCCGCGGGAACCTGCTGATGGCCCTCTCGAACGCCCACGGCTGGCTGGTGCTCGCCCCCGGCAACAAGAGCGAGCTGTCCACCGGCTACTGCACGCTGTATGGCGACATGGTGGGCGGCTTCGCGGTGCTGCGCGATGTCCCCAAGACCCTCGTGTATGCGCTCGCCCGCCATCGGAACGCGCGGGGCCGCCCACCGATCCCGGAGGGCGCCATCTCCCGCGAGCCGTCGGCCGAGCTGAAGCCCGACCAGCGGGACACCGATACCTTGCCGCCCTATGAGGTGCTGGACCCGATCCTGAAGGCCTATGTCGAGGAGGACCGGCCGATCGCCGATATCGTGGCGATGGGGCACCCGGCGGAGCTGGTGGCGCGGGTAGTCGAGATGGTGGACGGCAGCGAGTACAAGCGCCGGCAGGCCCCGCCCGGGGTGCGCATCAGCAGCCGCGCCTTCGGCCGAGACCGCCGGCTTCCTATCACCAACCGGTTCCGCGGCGGGCCGGCGGCCTCTTAGCGCCCCTGCTACAGGATCGAGGAGGGCGTGGCCAGCCTGCGGTAGACGCACCACACCCAGGCGTGCGCCCAGGCCTCGTCGGGGATGGAGAAGCCCTCCTCCAGCTCGGGCACCACGTCGGCATCCCCCCGCACGAGGCGCCGCAGCGCGCGGCCGACCTCCAGGTAGCGCTGCCGCAGGCCGCCCAGCCGAATCTGGATCACCTCTATCCCGAAGGGCTTGTTGCGCCGATGCCACTGGCGCTGGAAGCTCTCCTCGAGCGCCTCGACCAGCTCCACCATCCCCGCCGTCTCCGCCGCCAGGGCCTCGAGTTTCACCGGGTCGCGCTGGCGGTAGGCCGCGTCCAGGCGGAGCCGGAAGTCCACCTTCGCCGCCAGCAGCTTCGCCAGCGCCGCCCCGTATCCGAGGTCCACCGGCTCGGTGATGTGGCGGTGTGCCGCGAGCGCGGCCGACACCTCCTCCAGGTGCTCGCGCGCCGCCTCCCAGTAGCCGGGCTGGCGGGCCCGCTGGGCCATCCAGTGGATGCCGAGGAGGGGGTCGTCCCAGAGGATCATGCAGGCCGGGATCTCGCCCTTGGGCTCGACCCGGCCGCCGAGGGTGGGGTCCTCGATCCGCGCGCCGAGGTTGGTCTCGTCGTAGCCAATGGCGCAGACGGCCTCGTAGCGGCGCTTGAGCGCCTCCTCGCTTTCCCCCCAGCTCTGGGCGGCGACGAAGGCGAGCCCCGCGAGGGAGGAGTCGAACTCGCAGTAGCCGCCGTCGTCCCCCCACATGGTGAAGAACAGCTCCTTGAGCCCGGCCTCCCGGCAGGCGCGCACGCAGGCGCCGGCATTCGCCTCCGTGTCCGTGCGGCCGTGCCACAGCCGCTGCCAGGTCCACACGCCGGAGCCCATGATGGGCTCCCGACCGAGCTGGCGGTGGCGCTCGATCATCTTCAGGTAGAAGCCCTCGTCCGCGTGGTAGTAGTCCCAGTACACGAGCTCGGCGGCGGAGGGGATGGCGGCCTTCACCTCCTCGGGGATGTCCGCCTCGAGGTCATAGTAGTCCCCCGTCTTGCTGCCGAAGCGGAAGTACATGTCCGACCACATCATAGGCCGCAGGCCCGCCCGCGCGCAGATCTTCGTCACCTCGGCGAGGTGCTCATTCAGGATATCGAAGCCGCGGCGCTGGCCGTGCCGATCGAGGTAAACGCCGCGGCCCACGGTGTGGGTCTCGTCCATGCCGATGTGGAGCCGGCGGCTGCGGAAGCACTCGGCGAAGGTGGCGACCATCTTGGCGATGAGCTGGTAGGTCTTGGGCTCGCCCGCGAGCAGCTCGTGGTCGGTGTCGCGCACCTCGCGGTAGGCGCCCCACTTGAGGATCTGCTCGAGGTGGCCAAGGGTCTGGATGCAGCCGATCATCTCGATGCCGAGGCGGGCGGCGTACTCGTCGAGGCGACGCAGCTCGTCCTTCGAGTAGGCCCCGCGCAGGAACCCGAAGAAGGGCTCGCCGTCAATGCGGTAGGTATCCTCTGTGTAGAGCATCGCCATGTTGAACCCGAAGAGGGCCAGCCGCCTGAGCCAGCGCTCGAGGTGGCCGATGGTCATAACCGCGTTGCGGGAGCAGTCGAGCATGATCCCGAGGGTGGTGAAGGGCCGGCGCTCGGAGACCACGGCCCCCTCCCCCGCCAGGCCGGCGAGCGCGGCGCCCACGCCCCGGAGCGCGTCGGTCAGGGCGCCGTAGTAGATGCGGATGGTCTCTGCCTCCGCGCTCACCTGGACCGAGCCCTCGTCGGCCCCCGAGACGAACTCCAGGCGCGGCGCGCCCTTGGCCTCGCGAAGCGGGTACTCCTCGCCCAGGGTCCGCAGGGCGACCGCCAGTCGGCCGTCGAGCCCGGCGCTGTCCCAGTAGAGCGTCACTGCCATCTCGTCCTCCTTTCGCGACTCGGCGTGTGTTCCATGTCTTCGGCGGCGCTCCTTCTCATCGCGCCCCGCCGCGGCCGCCGGACAGCAGGATGGCCCGAGTCCCCGCCGAAAGCGAGCTTCACGATGTCGAGGAAGGAGATGAGGGACCCACTGGGGGAGCCGGAGGCGGCGACGGCGCGCCTGCTTCACGCGATCCTGGAGGCGGCCAACTCCCACATCGCGTACCTTGACCGCGAGTTGCGGTTCGTGATGGTCAACTCGCTGTACGAGAGGGGCTGCGGGCACCCCCGGGAGGAGCTGATCGGGCGCAACCACTTCGACGTCTTCCCGAACGACGAGAACGAGGCCATCTTCAGGCGGGTGCGCGACACGGGCGAGGCCGTCGAGTACCGGGAGAAGCCCTTCGAGTACGCCGACCAGCCCGAGCGCGGCGTGACCTACTGGGACTGGACGCTCACCCCTATCAAGGATGGCCAGGGGCGCGTGGAGGGGCTGGTGCTGTCGCTCACGGATGTCACCGAGGGCGTACGCCAGCGGGAGCGCCTGCTGGAGGCGGAGCGGGGGCGGGCGGCCCTGGCGGAGACTCTGTCGGCGGAGATCCGGCACCGGGTGAAGAACGACCTGGCGATGGTGGCGGCGATCCTGGAGATGCGCCTGGCCGCGCTCCGGCCCCGCTCCCGCGCCCGCTCTGCCATCGAGGAGGCAATCGCGCGCATTCGCACCCTGGCCCAGATCCACGACCACCTGCACCAGGTCCCTGGCGAGGAGGTGGCGCTGTGCGGGGCGCTGAGGCGGGTGGCGGAAGCCAGCCGCGCCGCGCTCGGGCGGGAGGACGTGGTCATCCGCGCCACCTGTGGGGCGGGCGAGCTGCTCTGTCGAGCCCCCGCGGTCACCCACCTGGGGATCGTGGTGAACGAGTTGGTCGTCAACGCCATGAAGCACGGCGCGCCCGGCCGCGGGGGCCGGCAGGAGATTGAGCTGTCGTGTCGGCAGGAGGGGGAGGGGCTGACGATCTCGGTGTGGAACTCGGGCAACCCGGTGGCGGCGGGGTTCGCGCCTCCGGAGCGGCAGGGGAGCGGGCTGACCTTGGTGCGTGAGATCCTCGCCATGCAGTACCAGGGTTCGGTCGCGCTCCGGCCGCACCGGGGGGGCACGCTGGCCGAGGTCACAGTGCGCTCCCGGCGGCTGCTGAGCGCCACCGAGAGAGGGCGGGCGGCCTAGGCTGGACCGCGGCGCCCCGACACGGCGCCGACCAGGTCGGTCAGGCTCGCCAGCCCGTGGCGCTCGAGGTAGTCGCGCACCCCCGCGAGCACGCGGTGCGCGGCGGTGGGGTCTGCGTAGAGGGCGGCGCCGACGGCCACCGCGGAGGCGCCGGCGATGATGAACTCCAGCGCGTCGGCAGCACTCCAGATGCCGCCCATACCGATGACCGGAACGCGCACCGCCCGCGCCACCTGGTAGGTGCGCAGCACCGCCGCAGGCCGGATGGCCGGCCCGGAGAGCCCGCCCGCGTCGGCTGCGAGCACCGGCCGGCGCGTCTCCACGTCAATGACCATCGCGGAGAACGTGTTGACCAGGGATAGCGCCTCCGCCCCGGCCTCCTCGCAGGCCGCCGCGATGGCGGTGATGTCGGTGACGTTGGGCGTGAGCTTGGCGATGACGGGCTTGCGCGTCGCCGCCCGCACCGCGGCCACGACCCGCGCGCTGGCGCCGGGGTCCACGCCGAAGGCCATCCCCCCCTGCTTGACGTTCGGGCAGGAGATGTTGACCTCGAGCGCGGCGACGTCGGTTGCGTCGAGCGCGGCGGCGCAGTGCGCGAACTCCTGGGGTGTGTCGCCGGCGATGCTGGCGATCACGTTCGTGCCCCAGCGGAGAGCCAGCGGGAGCTTGTCCCGCACGAAGGCCTCGAGGCCCACGTTCTCCAGCCCGATGGCGTTCACCATCCCGGCCGGAGTCTCGACGGTGCGGCAGGCGGGCGGGTTGCCGGGGCGCGGCTCCCGGGTGATGGTCTTGAGCACCAGCGCCCCCAGCTCGCCATAGTCGGCGAGCCCCGCGAACTCGTCGCCGTAGCCGAAGACCCCGGAGGCGACCATCACAGGGTTCTTCATCACCATCGCGCCGATGCGCACGGTCAGATCGGGCGCGCTCATGGGTCCAGGCGCTCCCAGTCTATCTCCTCCGCCCAGAAGACCGGCCCCTCTCGGCACACGGTCCGGTAGCCGCCCCCGCGGGCGGGCACCACGCACGAGCGGCACGCCCCCACCCCACAGGCCATGCGTTCCTCAAGCGAGACCTGAAGGGGCAGGCAGCCCTCCGTCACGGCCACGAGTCGCTTGAGCATCGCCCGCGGGCCGACGGCATAGAGCACGGCGCGGGCCCGCTCCAGCTCGCCCAGGCGGGCCGCGAGCAGGTCGCTCACGAGCACACCGTCGGCGGCCTCGCTCACGAAGCTGACCTCCGCGCCCAGGGCCTCCAGCTCCGGCAGCGCAGCGCGGCGCCCCGGCCGCCGCGCCACGGTGAAGGGGAGGGCGCCGTCCTCTCTCGCGCCGACCAGCAGGATGACGCGAAGGCCGCGGGCGACGAGCGCCTCGACCAGGAAGGGCACCGGCGCGACGCCGATGCCTCCTGCGATGATGGCGACGGAGGCCGGCGGCTCGGGGATCTGGAACCCGCGGCCCAAGGGGCCGATGACATCGAGGCGCTCGCCCACCTCCTTGCGAGCGAGCAATCGTCCCCCTATGCCGCGCACGCGCAGGAGCACCTCGACGCCGTCGGGCGGACGGAGACGGGAGATGCTGTAGGGCCGCCTGAGGATCGCCGCGGAGGGAGGCTGCTGCACCTCCTCCGGCGGGTGGCACCAGATGTGGAGGAACTGGCCGGGGGCGGCCGTGTGCGCCACCTCGCCGGCCCGGAGCGTGAGCCGGTGGTGCTCACCCGGGAGCCTGGCGCTCTCCACTACCTCGGCGAGGACACGACGGGCCGCGGGGGCCCGCGGAGCGGGCGCCGCTCCGGCGGAGGCGGGGCCCGCCGCGTGTGTCACCGAGGAGCCTCGACGCGCACGCCCATGGAGCGCACGATAGGCGGCCTCGCACCGCCCCGGTCCCGCACGGTGGCGGTGACGCGGTAGTGGCCGGGCTCGCTGTAGACGTACCTGACCCGGCGGCCGAAGGCCTGCTCGCGGGGCTCGTCTCCGTCACCGAAGTCCCAGGCGATCTGGGGCTCGATGGGCCCGCCGCGTAGCCCGACGGTGAACTCGATCACCTGGCCGGTGCGCGCCACCGCGGGCGTTGCGTTCAGCTCGACGGTGACCGGGGAGCGGTCTACCACTAGCTTGACCTGGCCCAGGTAGAAGCTGTCGGCCTCATCGGCGAAGATGCCCACCGCCCGCACTGTGCTGCCCTCCGCCGCCCCGCGGAAGCGCGCCAGCGAGGCCACGGCGGGCACCCAGCCCCGCTCATCCCTCGGCAGCTCCCCAACGGAGACGGAGTCGGCCACCAGCTGACCCTCGTCGGTGAAAAGCACCACGCGCAGGTTCCTGAGGTTGAACTGCCTCTCCTCAGTCGCGCCTGGGCGCGTGGGCTGTGCGGCGGGCGGGGCGCCGGGCTGGGCCGCGCCGGGCGCGCGCATCCCTCCCGCGCCGCCGCGCATGCCGGGGCCGCCCCCCATGCCGCCCCGCATCCCGGGGCCGGCCC
>CAYLPT010000205.1:0-6919 GCA_964385645.1 uncultured bacterium | reverse complement strand
GGGGCGGAGTTGGCGGGCGGGATCGTCCTCATGGCGCTGGGGATCAAGATGCTCCGCATCTAGCCGGCGGGGACGTGTCCCCGAGAGCTTGGGCGAAGGGAGCCGGCGAGGACCTTGCCGAGCTGGCCGACGAGCAGAGGCGTGAGGCTCATGGAGATGATGATGAGCCAGCCATCGCGGCCGGGGTTGACGACCTTGAGCACGCCGGCCAGGGGAGAGAGGTAGACGGCGGCGAGGAGCAGCCCCGTGCACAGGGCGAGGGCGCCCCAGAGGTAGCGGTTGCGGACGACGTCGTTGCTGAGCAGCCGGGAGTCGGCGTCGCGCATGTTGAAGGCGTGCCAGAGCTGGGCGAAGGCGAGGGTGAGGAAGGAGACGGTGACGGCCCGTGGGGCCTCCATGTGGTACACCGCGAGGGAGAGGCCGAGGGCGAGCAGCACGGCGGCGGCGATGAGAAGCCCGTAGCCCGCCACGGCACGCCAGTGGCGGGCGGCGAGGATCGGCTCTCTGGGGTCGCGAGGCGGGCGGCGCATGACGGCGCTCTCGCTCTCGCCGACCCCCAGCGCGAGGGCGGGGAAGACGTCGGTGACAAGGTTGAGGAAGAGGATCTGGAGCGGGAGGATGGGCAGGGGGGCGTCAAGCAGGGAGGCGAGGCCGACGATGAGGACCTCGGAGAGGTTGCAGGAGAGCAGGTAGAGGACGAAGCGGCGGATGTTGCGGAAGATGACGCGGCCCTGCTCGAGGGCGAAGACGATGGTGCTGAAGGAATCGTCGAGCAGCACCATGTCGGCGGCCTCGCGGGCCACCTGGGTGCCGCGCAGGCCCATGGCGACGCCGATGTCGGACTTCTTCAGGGCGGGCGCGTCATTCACCCCATCACCGGTCATGGCGACGATGTTGTTGTGGTGCTGGTGGAGGTCCACGAGGTGGAGCTTCTGCCTCGGGCTGACGCGGGCGAAGATGGTGGCCTCGAGGAGGCGGCGGCGCTCCTGCTCGGGCAGGTCGGCGAGGGGGCGGAGCTCGTCGCCGGCGACGACTTGCGCGGCGCCGGGCTCGGCGAGGCCGACGGCCTCGGCGACGTTCCTGGCGGTGGCGGCCTGGTCGCCGGTGACCATGACCACGCGGACGCCCGCCTGCCGGCAGGCCTCGACGGCGAGGCGCACGTCCTCGCGGGGCGGGTCGAGCAGGCCGACCAGGCCGACGAAGGTTAGGTCCTCGTAGGGCGCCGCCTCCGCTGAGCTCACCCAGCGCGTGGCGAGAGCGAGGACGCGGAAGCCTTCCTCGGCCAGGCGGCGGTTGGCCTCGAGCCAGCGCGCGCGAACCTCGGGGGTGAGCGGGCGCTCCCCGTCGGGGAGCAGGACGACCCGGGATCGGGCGAGGACGGCCTCGGGCGCGCCCTTGACGGCGATGCGGAAGCGGCCCGCGCGCTCATGGAAGGTCGCCATCATCCTGAGGTCGGGGTCGAAGGCCTCTTCGCGGACCTCGGGCTGCTCGGCGAGAAGGGCCTCCCGGTGTATGCCGGCCTGGCGGGCGGCGAGGAGCAGCGCGATCTCCATCGGGTCGCCGATGGCGGCGGGCTGGTTGGGGCCGGCCTCCGCATCGAGGGCGGCGTCGGCACAGAGGGCGGCGATCTCCAGCGCCTGCCGGAGGGCGGGGGCCTGGGCCGGATCGACGCGCTCGCCACCCTCTGTGCGGAACTCGCCGCGGCGCAGGTCGAGCCGGCCCTCCTCCAGGACAAGGGTGGAGACGGCCATGCGATTCTCGGTGAGGGTGCCAGTCTTGTCGGTGCAGATGACGGTGGTGGCGCCCAGGGTCTCGACGGCGGAGAGGCGGTTGACGAGGGCGTTGCGGCGGGCCATGCGCCACATGCCGCGGGCGAGGGCGGTGGTGGCGACGATGGGGAGTCCCTCGGGGATGGTGGCTACCGCGAGGGCGATGGCGGTCTGGATCATCAGGAAGAGCTCGCGGCCGCGGAGGACGCCGCTGAGGCCCACGACGGCGGCGATGCCGAGGGTGACGCCGAGCAGGCGCTGGCCGAACTGGTCGAGGCGGCGCTCGAGGGGGGTGCGCTCCTGCTCGGTCTCGCTGGCGAGGGCGGCGATCTGGCCGAGCTCCGTGGCGGCCCCGGTGGCGACCACGACGCCCTCGCCGGAGCCTCGGGTGACGGCGGTGCCAGTGAAGAGGAGGCTGGTGCGCTCGGCGAGGGGTGTGGACTCGGCGACGGGCGCCACGCCCTTGCCGACCGGCGCCGACTCCCCGGTGAGGGCCGACTCGTCGGCCTCCAGCCGGGAGCCGCGACACAGGCGGAGGTCGGCGGGGACGATGTCGCCGCCCTCGATGAGCACCACGTCGCCGGGCACCAGGGAGGATGCCGGCACCTCCTGGGTGCGGCCCTGACGGCGGACCCGCGCGGACACGGTGCCGAGGCGCCGTAGGGCCTCCATGGAGCGAGTGGCGCGCAGCTCGGTGACGAAGCCGATGGCGGCGTTGATGAAGATGACCACCGCGATGGCGAAGCCCTCGGTCCACTGGGAGAAGGCGAAGGAGACGGCGGCGGCCAGGACGAGCAGGAGGACGATGAGGCTGCGGAATTGCTGGGCCAGGATTGCCCAGACGCTCCTCGGGGGGGCGATGGGGAGGAGGTTGAGGCCGTAGCGGCGCTGGCGCTCGGCGACCTCCTCGGACGAGAGGCCGGCCTCAAGGTCCACGCCCAGCTCCTCGCAGAGCTCCGGCCAAGGCCGGGACCAGGGGCTGCGGACCGGCGCCTCGTCGGGCGGGGAGGCGACGAGGCGGCGGGACTGGCTGTCCAGGGGGTTGGTGGTCATGTGCTCACAGGCGGGATATGATAGCAGCCGCGGGGCTTCGATGCACGGGGGAGATGGCGCTGGGCGCGCAAGTGTCGGGGTTCTGCCCAAGGGCCCGCAGGACCGCTGGAAGGCACAGGTGGCCTGGGCAGAACGGAGTGGAGGCAGGGCCGGAGGGCCGACGAGTTCTTGGCAAGGAGGAGCTCACGTGTCCCGGCTGCTCATCGTGTCTGCGCTGGTGGCGCTGGTGGCGGTCCTGGGGTTCTCGGTCGCGGGAGGCGCCTTCTCAAGCCTCGCGGGGCCGGTGCTCTGGGTCTTCGCGTTCCTGTTCGTGGTCGTGCTGTTTGTATCGTCATTCGGCGTGAGGGCGCCGCGCACCTAGCGGGGCCGGCGGCGACCGGCAGGGCGGGCCGGGGCGCCCCGGGCGCCCCGCTCAGCGGGGGGTGGCGGGCGGAGGAGGAGGTCGGCGAGATGGACGTCTTGTTGGGCGGGTCGGCGCCCGTGGTTGCGTACTTCTCGATGGAGATGCACCTAGACGCGAGGATGCACACCTACTCGGGCGGGCTCGGGGTGCTGGCCGGGGACACGCTGCGGGCGGCGGCCGACATGGGGGCGCCGCTGGTGGGAGTGACACTGGCCCACCGCAAGGGCTACTTCCGGCAGCACCTGGACGAGGAGGGAAACCAGACCGAGAGCTGTGACGAATGGCGCCCGGAGGATCTCCTGAAGCCGGTCCCGGCCCAGGCGCGGGTGTGGATCGAGGGCCGCGAGGTCCGCGTGCGGGCCTGGGAGTACGAGGTGCGGGGGCGCTCGGGCCGGCCGGTGCCGGTGTACCTGCTGGACACCAGGGTGCCAGAGAACACGGAGTGGGACCAGGGTCTGAGCGACTAC
This sequence comes from uncultured bacterium, assembly GCA_964385645.1. Classification (GTDB taxonomy): domain Bacteria; phylum Armatimonadota; class Hebobacteria; order Hebobacterales; family Hebobacteraceae; genus CAYLPT01. The sequence continues at coordinate 3,227 of CAYLPT010000205.1, read as the reverse complement.
CTGTACGGGGGTGACGAGCACTACCGGCTCTGCCAGGAGGTGGTGCTGGGCATCGGCGGGGTGGAGCTGCTGCGGGAGCTGGGCGTGGCGGGGCGGGTCTGCTATCACATGAACGAGGGGCACTCGGCGCTGCTCACGCTGGCGCTGCTGGGGCACCGGCTGCAGAGTCAGGGACGACAGGAGGCGACCGAGGACGACCTCCAGGCGGTGCGGGAGCAGTGCGTCTTCACCACCCACACGCCGGTGCCGGCCGGGCACGACCAGTTCGGGGAGGGGCTGGTGCGGCAGGTGCTCAGCCCGGAGCGGTTGGCGCTGCTGGAAGCGACGGGGTGCTGCACAGAGGGGGTGCTGAACATGACCTACCTGGGCCTGCACCTGTCCCGATACGTGAACGGGGTGGGGATGAGGCACGGGGAGGTGTCGAGCTCGATGTTCCCCGGCTACCCGATAGACGCGATCACCAACGGCGTCCACGCGCCCACGTGGGTCTCGGAGCCGTTTGCAGAGCTGTACGACCGCCGGGTGCCGGAGTGGCGGGAGGACAACTTATACCTCCGGTACATGGTCGGGGCGCCGCTGGAGGAGATACGGGAGGCCCACCAGGCGGCGAAGCGGAGGCTGCTGGAGGTGGTGAAGGAGCGCACGGGGCGGGAGCTGGAGGAGAAGGCGCTGACGATCGGCTTCGCGCGGCGGGCGACGAGCTACAAGCGCGCCGATCTGCTGTTCTCGGATCTGGCGCGCCTGAGGGCGATGGCCGCGGAGTCGGGGCCGCTGCAGGTGGTCTACGCAGGCAAGGCTCACCCGCGCGATGGCGGGGGAAAGGACCTGATCCGGCGGGTGTTCGCGGCGGCGCGAGAGCTGGGCGAGGCGGTACCCGTGGTGTACCTGGAGGACTACGATGCGGAGCTGGGCAAGCTGATGTGCGCGGGGGTGGACGTATGGCTGAACACACCGCTGCGGCCGCAGGAGGCCTCGGGGACGAGTGGCATGAAGGCCGCCCTGAACGGCGTGCCGAGCCTGAGCGTGCTGGACGGCTGGTGGATCGAGGGGCATGTGGAGGGGGTCACAGGCTGGTCAATCGGCGATACCGCGGAGGGCGAGAGCGACCAGGCGCGGGAGGTGGAGTCGCTGTATGAGAAGCTCTCACGCGTCGTGATCCCCTGCTTCTACGAGCGACCGGAGGAGTGGGGAGGGATGATGCGCTCGGCGATCGCGCTCAACGGCAGCTTCTTCAACACCCAGCGGATGTTGGCCCAGTATGTCCGCCATGCCTATCTGGCCTCGCTGGGGGCGGGGAGGTAGGTGGAAGGGGCAGGAGGTAAGTGTTGGCGGCGTGCATGTCGGCTGCGCCGACACGCGCGAACCACACGGGGGAAGGGGTGGGGCCTGGGGGCAGGGCAGGAGGCAAGCCGCTGCCCAACGGACGGATAGGGAGGCGGGCGCGGAGCGCCCGCCACGCAGGTTGGAGGCCCGCCACACGGCCTGGCGGGTCAGAGACCTACGCCGCCATCCGCTGTTTCGGTCTTGAAGGCCCGAGACAAGCTCGGCCCGAGAGGTAGACCCATGGCGCACGAACATGAGCATCACCACAGCCAGGACGCCGAGGGGGAGCACGCGGCACACCAGCATCATCAGGCGGCCCACCCGCCGGGGTGCCCGCACGCAGGGCACGGGGGGCACGCCGGCCACCACGAGATGATGGCCGAGGACTTCCGGCGGCGCTTCTGGGTGTCCCTGGCGATGACGGTTCCGGTGCTGTTGCTCTCCCCGATGATCCGGCAGTTCCTGCGGCTGGGGTGGCTGACGTTTCCGGGCGATCTGTACGTGCTGGCGGCCTTTGCGAGCGCGGTGTACGTCTACGGCGGCCGGCCGTTTCTGGTTGGGCTGGTGGAGGAGGTGGGCCGGCGGCAGCCCGGGATGATGACCCTGGTCGGGGTGGCGATCACGGCGGCCTACGCCTACAGCACGGCGGTGGTGCTGGGGGTCGAGGGGGAGCTGTTCTACTGGGAGCTGGCGACCCTCATTGACATCATGCTGCTGGGGCACTGGCTGGAGATGCGCTCGGTGCTGGGCGCCTCGCGGGCGCTGGAGGAGCTGGGCCGGCTGCTGCCGGAGGAGGCGCATCGGCTGCGGGAGGACGGCGGCGTGGAGGAGGTGCCGGTGTCGGCGCTGCGGGTGGGCGACCGCATCCTCGTGAAGCCGGGGGAGAGGATCCCGGCCGACGGGCGTGTGGTGGCCGGGCGCTCGTCGGTGAACGAGGCGCTGCTGACAGGTGAATCGGCGCCGGTCGAGCGGGGGGAGGGAGAGGAGGTGATCGGGGGCGCCATCAACGGGGACGGGTCGCTGACGCTGGAGATCGAGAAGACCGGGGAGGAGACGTACCTGTCGCAGGTGGTGCGGATGGTGCGGGAGGCGCAGCAGAGCAGGTCGCGGAGCCAGGACCTGGCCGATCGGGCGGCCTTCTGGCTGACGGTGATCGCGCTCAGCGTGGGGGCGGCGACGCTGGCGGCGTGGCTGCTGGCGGGGCAGGTGTTCGAGTTCGCCCTGGAGCGGGCGATCACGGTGATGGTGATCACGTGCCCGCACGCGCTGGGGCTGGCGATCCCGCTGGTGGTGGCAGTCTCGACGGCGTTGGGAGCGGGGCGGGGGCTGTTGGTGCGCAACCGGGCGGCCTTCGAGCAGGCGCGGCGGGTGGAGGCGGTGATCTTCGACAAGACGGGGACGCTGACGGAGGGGCGCTTCGGAGTGCAGGCGGTGGCCGCGCTGGACGGCGAGGCCGAGGAGGAGGTGCTGCGGCTGGCGGCCGGGGTGGAATCGCACTCCGAGCACCCCATCGCGCAGGGGGTGGTGAGGGGGGCGCGGGAGCGGGGCCTGACGCCGGCGAGGGTGACCGAGTTCCAGGCCCTGCCGGGCAAGGGGGCGCGGGCGATGGTGGATGGACGACGGATCGGCGTGGTGAGCCCGGGCTACCTCCGGGAGCAGGGAATCGAGGTGGACCGGGAGCGGGTGCGGGGGATCGAGGGGGAGGGTCGGACGATAGTGTACGTGCTGGAGGGCGACCGGCCCATAGGGGCGGTGGCGTTGGCGGACGCGATCCGGGAGCAGTCGCGGGAGGCGGTCGCGCGGCTCCGGGCGCGGGGGGTGCGGGTGATGATGCTGACGGGGGACAACGAGCGGGTGGCGCGGTGGGTGGCCGGGGAGCTGGGCCTGGACGAGTACTTCGCGGA
>CAYLPT010000204.1:0-2601 GCA_964385645.1 uncultured bacterium | reverse complement strand
CCCCACCCGCCGGCCGCAGGCTCGGAACCCGCGGCCAGGCTCGCGACTGGGAGATCGCCTCCCCCCGCCACTCCCGCACCACCGCGGGCGAGCGCAGCGCCCGCAGCCCCACCCTCGCCCGCGAGGGGTCGAAGCTCACCTCTGCCAGCACATCAGAGAACTCCCCGGCCAGCCGCTCCAGCGCCGCCGCCGCCGAGATGATCTCACCCTCGGGCAGACGCCAGCTCAGCCCCAACGCCCGCGCGGTCGCGCCCGCGCGCGCCTTGGGGTCAGCCCCCGGGCCCAGGGCCTCGACCGCGCGATCCACCGCCCCCAGCGGCTCCAGGAGCGCGATGCCGAACTCGAAGCGCGTGAGCTGTGGATCCCCAGAGAACCCCCCCGCACGCTCCGGCGCCAGCGCGCCCAGCGTGACCAGCCGCGCACATGACTCATACGCCCAGTGCCCGGCCGGCACCTCGCTGAAGGGACCTGCCCACAGCGCCGAAGCCGCGCCCAAGAGCACGAGGCCGGCGATCCCCAGTAGCCTGGGCCCCATCTCCTGCGCTCCTCCAGTACAACAGCCATCACGTATTGTACCACACCTGCCCCGCCGCAACAAGCGATTCTCTCAGCCCCGCCAGTGTACCGTATGGTCGGCGGAAAGGGGGGATCGGGGCCGACGGCGCGGAGACGAACCCTTGGTTAGGCAAGACGGAGGCCAGGTTGGCCTGGCCTCCGCCCATGCATCCCGCTGCGACCGGTCACCTCGAAGGCGTCAGCAGCTGCCTGCTCAGCGAGGGGCCCCGCCGCCGGCCGGCGCGCCCGCAGCGCCCGCGTGCGACCGGATGACCCGGTCTCGCTCCCCGGGCAGCAGTTGGCTCTCCGGCGCGAGCAGCACCCGGTGGGGAAGCACATAGAGGTTGCAGCCGAAGAAGCCCGCCGCGCCTCGCAGCACATCCTCTATCGGCATGTCCTTCACACTGAAGGACACTTGCACCGGCTTCGGTCGGCGGACCTCGACCTGGCCGGCGTAGAACGTGCTGCTGGAGACCGCGTGGAGCACCTCCAGGATCCCCGCGTCCTTCACCTCGACGGTCACGCGGGTGGTGAGGATGGTCTCCTGGTCCGGCAGTTGCACGAGCGGCTGCGCAGACTCCTCCCCGGCCGGTTCCTCGACTACGGCCCCCGCTGTGAGCCAACCGGCGACCGTGGCCGCGACACAGAGGGCAGCGACGCCGAACACGCGACGCGAACGGCGCATGGCACACCCCCCGTACAGCGCATAGCCCCCAACTGCCAACGCTAGCTTACCGTCAAGAGCCCCGTTCTTTAACCCCTCAGGGCCATCCTCGACCCCCGACCCGCCAGCGCTCACCCTCGATGAGCGGGGTCTCGAAGCCTGTAGGCAGCTCCGTAGGCCCCGCAGGGCAGGAGCTTGCGCCACCAAGACCTCGCGCTCTGGGGCCTGGAGGCCCGGAACACCGGGGGCCTCCTGGTGGAGCAGACGCCCCGTCCCCCGTCTGCCCGGCGCGCATGCAGAGACATGCGACCTTACAGGTCAGCGGCCTCCGCCGCGTCCCCATCGTTCTCATTGGAGGGCAGGGAGGCCAGCACCTCCCGCGCGTCCCGGGGCTGCGCCACCAGCTCGTCGCCTACCTTGCGCCCATCGCGGAATGTCACCACCCGCTTGGTCTGAAGCGCGATGTCCGGCTCGTGCGTGACCAGCACCACCGTCACCCCGGCGCGGTTGAGGTCCTGCAGCACGGCCATGATCTCCTGGCCGGTGCGAGTATCGAGGTTGCCGGTGGGCTCGTCGGCCAGGATGATCGCGGGATCGTTCACCAGCGCCCGAGCGATCGCCACCCGCTGCTGCTCGCCCCCCGACATCTCAGAGGGCCGGTGGCGCATCCGCCCCGCCAGCCCCACCCGCTCCAGCGCCTGCTGCGCCCGCTCCCGCCGCCGCCTCTCGCCCGCATACAGCAGCGGAATCTCGACGTTGCGCAGCGCATCCATCCGCGGCAGCAGGTTGAAGGTCTGAAACACGAAGCCGATGCGCGCGTTGCGCACCTCGGCCAGCTCGTCGTCGCTCAGCTCCGCCACCGGCACCCCGTCCAGCGCGTAGTGACCCGCGGTCGGCCGATCCAGGCACCCCAGGATGTTCATCAGCGTGGACTTGCCCGAGCCGGAGGGGCCCATCACGGCCACGAACTCACCCTCGGCCACGGTCAGCGATACCCCCCGCAGCGCCGGCACCCGCACCTCCCCCATCCAGTAGTCCTTATGGACGTCAACCGCCTCGATCACCAGTCGGCCTCCGCGAGCAGGCCCATCGCCCGGAGCAGCTCGACCCGCGCCATCTCCTGCTCATAGAGCGCGGCGATGCGGTTGGTGCGCGCCCGCGTCAGCGCCTGCTCGGCGTCGAGGATCTCGACGAAGATCCCCACCCCCGCCTCGTACTTGCCCCGCGCCGCCCGAACCCGCGCCTGGGCGCTCTCCACCGCCTTCTCTGAGACGACGACGCTCTCGCGCGCGGTGCGCACCCTCAGCAGCGCGCTCTCCACCTCCAGCCCCACCGCGGCCCACACCTGCTCCTCCTGCGCCCGCAGCGAATCCACCCGCGCC
>CAYLPT010000203.1:0-2527 GCA_964385645.1 uncultured bacterium | reverse complement strand
GAGCAGTGGTTCGCGAAGACGGAGCAGATCCACCGACGCATCCGCGAGACGCAGATGGAGCCGATCCATGCCGCGGCAGCCGCGATCGCGGACTCGATCGGCGCGGGGCGGATGGTGCACCTCTTCGGCGCGGGCCACGGCGCGCTGCCGGTGATGGAGTGCTACCCGCGCATCGGGGGCTTCATCGGCTACCACCCGCTGACCGAGCACTGCCTCTCCTACTTCACTAACGTCGTCGGCGACAGCGGCGTGCCGCAGTTCCTGTTCCTGGAGCGGCTCGAGGGCTTCGCGCAGGTGATCCTGGAGAACTACCGGCTCGACCCGCGGGACACCATGATGATCTTCTCGCAGTCTGGCATCAACGGCGTCGTGGTGGATATGGCGCTGGAGACGAAGAAGCGCGGGCTTACCCTGGTGGCGCTGACCTCGATGGAGCACACGCAGGCGGTGCCGGCCCGGCACTCGAGCGGGAAGAAGCTCTACGAGCTGGCCGATATCGTGGTGGACACCTGCGTGCCCGCGGGAGATGCGATGGTGGAGGTGCCGGGGCTGCGGGAGAAGGTGGGGCCGGGCTCGACCTTCGGCTTCGTGACCGCGGTGAACGCAATCAACTGCGAGGTGGCGCGGCTGCTCACCGAGCGCGGGCAGCCGCCGCTGGTGAACGTCTCGCACAACTTCTTGCCACCCGAGGAGGCCCGCGCGCACATGCAGCAGGTGTGGCAGGCCTACCTCGAGCGGGTCAAGTCTCGGGTGTGAGGCGGTCTCGGGGAGGGGCAACACCATGGGGGGAGGAGGAGATGGCATGAGAATTCTGGTGATGCAGGCTTCGCCCAACGAGGACGGGCTCACCGCGAGCATGGCCAAGCAGGCCATGGAGGGCGCGCGGACGGCCGGCGCCCAGGCGGAGCTCGTCCATCTGCGCAAGCTCGAGCTCGGCGCTTGCCTGGCCTGCGAGGATGGGTGGGGCAAGTGTCGCCGCGAGAGCCTGTGCATCATCGAGGACGACTTCGAGTCCATGCGGGACAAGATGGCCGCCGCGAGCGGAATCGTGCTGAGCACCCCGGTGTACTTCGGCGACGTGGCCGAGGTGGTGAAGAGCTTCCTCGACCGGCTCCGGCGCTGCGAGCGCGCGGGCCCCGCCGAGCCCCGGGTGGAGGGTCGCTGGGTGCTGGGCATCGCCGCCGCGGGCGGCGGGGGCGGCGGGGGGCCCACCTGCCTTGTCGCCATGGAGCGCTACTGCGCGCACCTGGCGATGCCCATCTTCGACACCTTGATCGTGACCCGACGCAGCCGGGAGTACATGCTCCCGGCGGCGCGGGCGGCCGGGGAGGCGCTGGTCCGGCACATCGAGGCGGAGAGCCAGGCGACCTGACAGACTCGCCCCTCGGGCCAGGGCGGACCCGAGGCGCGAAGCGGGGGCGGCCCTCGGGCCGCCCCCGCGTGTCTGCTGCGGCTCCTCGCCGCCGGTCTCAGTAGTCCGGAGGCCCGGGCGGCGCGGCCGGCTTCTCCTTCTCAGGCTTCTCGGCCACCAGCGCCTCGGTGGTGAGCAGCATGCTCGCGATGGAGGCGGCGTTCTCCAGCGCCGAGCGGGTGACCTTGGCCGGGTCCACGATGCCGGCCTTGAGCAGGTCCTCGATCTGCTCGGTGAGGGCGTTGAAGCCGACGCCGGGCTGCTCGCCCTTCACGCGCTCGACGATGACGGAGCCCTCGCGCCCGGCGTTGTTGACGATGGTGCGCATCGGCTCCTCGAGGGCGCGCCGGACGATGTCCACGCCGATCTTCTCGTCGCCCCGCGCCTCCTTGCGCACCTTGTCAAGCACCGGCTGGACGTTCAGGTAGGTGACCCCGCCGCCGGGCACCAGCCCCTCCTCGACCCCGGCGCGGGCGGCCGAGAGGGCGTCCTCGAAGCGGTGCTTCTTCTCCTTGAGCTCGGTCTCGGTAGCCGCGCCGACCTTGATGACGGCGACGCCGCCGGCGAGCTTGGCGAGCCGCTCCTGGAGCTTCTCGCGGTCGTAGGAGGAGTCGGTCTCCTCGATGGCGCGGCGAATCTGCTCCATGCGTCCCTCGATGGCCTTGCGGCTGCCCGCCCCCTCAATGATGGTCGTCTCCTCCTTGGTGATGACGACCTTCTTGGCCTGGCCCAGCTCGTTGAGCGTGACGTTCTCGAGCTTCATGCCGAGGTCCTTGGAGAGGAAGGTGCCGTTGGTGAGGATGGCGATGTCCTCCATCATGGCCTTGCGGCGATCGCCGAAGCCGGGCGCCTTCACCGCCGCCGCCTGGAAGGTGCCGCGGATCTTGTTCACCACCAGGGTGGCGAGGGCCTCCCCATCTACATCCTCAGCGATGATAATCAGGGGTCTACGGGTGGAGGCGACTTTCTCCAGCAGCGGCAGGAGGTCGGCGATGGAGCTGATCTTCTCCTCGTGGATGAGGAGGTAGACATCTTCGAGCACGGCCTCCATGCGTTCGGGGTCGGTGACAAAGTAGGGGGAGATGTAGCCCTTGTCGAACTGCATGCCCTCGACGA
>CAYLPT010000202.1:0-10773 GCA_964385645.1 uncultured bacterium | reverse complement strand
CGCCCAGCGCATACCGCACCATCGCGCCTCACCCTCCGCGGCGGCCAAATGCGACGCCGCCCTGCCCACACCTTCCCCCGCCCGCCTCGGCAGGTCGCGCCCCTCTCGGCGTCCAAATCCAGGCCACGCAGGCCTCGCCGCGGGGGAATCGGCCGACCCACCCGCTCGTCCTGCATCAAGGGAGAACAACGCGCGTCCCCGCGGCGTCTAAGCTGAAAGTGTCAGCCGCCCCGGCGGACGGCCGGGCACGCGTGGACCCCGGCCTTCCGACCGGCAGGCGGACACCGAGTCTCCCCGGCGGGCGGAGAGATGGCCCATCTCGCGCCGGCCGGCGGCCGGCCTACAACATCAGCATAACAGGAAAGGCGGGATGAAACAGATCACCCGCGGCAGGCAGGCCGCCTCAGGCGGCTGGCCCTATCAGTCGCTCGTGCTCATGGCGGCCCTCGCCCTCGGCGCCCTCGGCGCCGGGGCCCTCTTCGCTGCCGACGCCGTCTCCCCCGAGTGGGAGGTCGGCCAGGCGGACGTCTCCCCGCGTGACCTCGTCGTCACCGCGCCGCCAGAGGCCCCCGCCGAGCTCACCATCCAGGAGGCTGTTGACATCGCCCTCCGGCACAACGTGGGCTTCCGCCGCACCCTCCAGCGCCTCCTCGCCGCCCGCTCCTCCTGGCTGACCGCCCGCCAGCTCTGGGACCTCGAGGTCTTCGGCAGCGTCACCCGCACCGGCGACGGCGAGGCGCTCGACTCCCGCGAGGCGGGCGCGGCCCTCCGCTACGGCGCCACCACCGGCGCCGACCTCTCCCTGCGCGCCGCCCTCAGGGACCTCCAGGACGAGGAGTCCCAGGCCGAGCTCCAGGCCTCCCTCCGCCAGCCCCTCCTCGCCGGCGCCGGGCCCGCCTCCAGCGCCTATGAGCAGCTCCGCCGCGCCCGCAACTCCTACCGCGCCGCGCTGCTCTCCTTCTTCGTCGAGCGCCAGTCCCTGGTCGCCTCCGTCATCTCCAGCTACTTCGGCGCCCTCGAGCAGCAGCAGCTGGTCGAGAACCAGGAGTTCAGCCTCACCCTCGCCCAGGAGGCCGTGCGCGACTCCGAGCTCCGCCTGCAGGAAGGCCTCATCGCCGAGCTCGACCTCACCCGCGCCCAGCTGAGCCTCTCCCGCGCCCAGAGCGCCCTCATCGGGCAGCGCCGCGCCATGCGCGACGCCATGGACCGGCTCCTGCTCCTGCTCGGCCTCCAGGTGGACGGCGACCCCGCCCTCGTCACCACCGTCAGCTACGAGCCCCTCGAGATGGACCTCGAGGCCGCCATCTCCCAGGCCCTCCTGCTCCAGCCCGACCTCCAGCTCGCCGACCTGGGCCTCGAGAACCGGGAGGCCGCGCTCCGCATCGCCCGCAGCTATAGCCTCCCCTCCCTCGACCTCGTCGGCGCCTGGCGCCGGAGCGACAACGCCCTCGCCCAGGACAGCTGGACCGCCGGCCTGCAGCTCAGCGTCCCCATCGCCTCTCGCTCCCTGCGCGAGGCCGTCCTCCAGGCCCAGTGGGACCTCCTCGTCGAGCAGCAGGCCAAGGAGGACCTCCGCCAGCGCATCGTCTCCGAGGTCCGCTCTCAGTTCCGTGCCGCCGAGGCCGCCCGCGCCAACGTCGAGATCGCCTCCCAGAGCCTCGAGGTCGCCCGCAGCAGCCTCCACTTCGCCCGCCGCATGGTGGAGGAAGGCCTGCGCACCAACCGCGACCTGCTCGACGCCCAGGAAGACCTCACCCGCACCAGCAACCTCCTCGTCTCCAGCAACATCGCCTACTACCTCGCCCTCGTCCGCCTCCGGCAGGCCATCGGCCTCGACATCTCCCAGGACCTGCCCACCGAGCGCCGCGAGCCCCAGGAGGTGCCTCCCACCCCATGAGCCGCTGGCTCCGACCCATCGCGCTCCTCGCCGCCCTCGGCCTCGCCGCCTGGCAGGTCAAGCTCCTGCTCGCCGCCCTCGCCGGCGCGGGCGGGGGCCCCAACGTAGACACCGCTCCCGTGCGGCGCGGCCCCTTCGTCGTCGGCATCACCCGCGAGGGCACCCTGGAGAGCGCCATCATCGCCCAGATCAGGGCCCCCCGCAGCGGCTCCACCCTCGCCTTCATCGTGGACGACGGCAGCCGCGTGGAGGAGGGCCAGGTCATCGCGCGCGTCGACGTAAGCGAGTACCAGTTCCAGGTGGACCGCCAGCGCCTGGACTACCAGAACCGGCTCGCCCAGGTCGAGCAAGAGCGCCGCAACCGCGAGCGAGAGTGGGAGTCCTCCACCATGGAGGTGGACAAGACCCTCCGCTCCCTCGAGGTGCTCCTGCGCTCCCAGTTCGTCGAGACCGGCCAGGCCCAAGCCCAGCTCGGCTACGACGAGTGGAACCTCAACTGGGCCATGGGCGACTACGACAAGCACGAGCGCCTCGCCGAGGCCGGCATCGTCCCCCGCGCCGATGTCGAGCAAGCAGAGCGCATCGTCCGCCGCGAGGAGTTCGCGCTCCAGCGCTCCGAGCGAAGGCTCGACTACCTCGACTCCGAGCACTCCTCCCGCCAGGCCCAGATGGACGCCGACCTCCACCGCGCCCGCTTCGAGTCTCAGGTCGCCGAGCGCCGCATCCACGAAGCCGTGGACAGCGCCCGCACCCGCGCCCAGATGGCCAGAGACCGCCTCGCCGAGATGGAGCGTGAGCTCGCCAGCGGCGAGCTCCGCGCCCCCCAGGCCGGCGTCGTCGTCCTCGGCACCACCTGGGACCCTGCCACCGGCCGCCGCGCTCTCCGCGAGGGAGACCGCGTCTGGTGGGGCTCCAAGATCGCTGACCTCACCGACCTCTCGGAACTCGAGGTCGCGCTCCAGGTTGAGGAGACCGCCGCCGGCCGCCTCCGGCTCGGGCAGGAGGCCGTCATCAAGGTGGTCGGCATCGCCGACCGCGAATTCCGCGGCGAGGTCAGCCGCATCAGCGCCATCGCCCGCCGCGTCCAGCCCTGGGACGACCCCCACGCCCCCATGGACCAGCGCGTCTTCGACGTCTCCGTCAAAGTCCTCGACCCCGACCTCACCCTCCTCCGCCCGGGCATGAAGGCTCGCGTCCAGTTCGTCTTCGCCCGCCTCGAGGATGTCCTCTCCGTTCCTCTCGCCGCCGTCTTCGAGCGCCCGGAGGGCCCCATCGTCTACGTCGCCGGCCCCGGGGGCTTCCGCCCTCGCCCCGTCGAGACCGGCGAGCGCAGCGACGAGGCCGTTGTCATCCTCGCTGGCCTCGAGCCCAACGAGCGCGTCGCCCTCGCCGACCCCACCCGCCTGGAGCACCACTGATGGAGCGCGACGGCCACGTCGTACTCATCGAGGACCTCACCAAGGACTACCAGGCCGGCACCGTCACCGTCCACGCCCTCCGCGGCGTCTCCCTCCGCGTCCAGCCCGGCGAGATGGTCGCCATCATGGGGCCCTCCGGCTCCGGCAAGACCACCCTCCTGAACATGCTCGGCTGCGTGGACCGGGCCACCTCTGGCCGCTATTGGCTCGCCGGTGAGGACGTCAGCCGCCTCGGCGACCGCGCCCTCTCCCGCATCCGCAACGAGCGGATCGGCTTCGTCTTCCAGACCTTCAACCTCCTGCCCAGGCTCACCGCCCTCGAGAACGTCCGCCTCCCCCTCCTCTACAGCCGCCGCCGCATCCCGAAGGACGCCCCCCGCGAGGCCCTCGCCCGCGTCGGGCTCGCCGACCGCATGCACCACCGCCCCAACCAGCTCTCCGGGGGCCAGCAGCAGCGCGTCGCCGTCGCCCGCGCCCTCGTCATGGACCCCGCCGTCATCCTCGCCGACGAACCCACCGGCAACCTCGACTCCCGCTCCGGCGAGGAGATCATGGCCCTCTTCCAGAGCCTCAACCGCGAGGGCGTCACCCTCCTCGTGGTCACACACGACCCCCGCGTCGCCCAGCACTCCACCCGCATCGTCGAGATGCGCGACGGGAGGATCCTCGCCGACCGCCCTGTCGCCGACCGCCTGGTCGCCGAGCAGATCCTCTCCGCCATGCCCGCCCCCGAGGAGGAGCCTGCATGAACCGCACTCGCGCCATCGTCGCCCTCGCCTGCCTCCTCGTCCTCCTCCTCGTCCTCGCCGCGCTCGCCCTGCGCAACCGCGACCAGGCCGCCAGCGCCGCCCAGCGCGAACTCCGCACCGCTCAGGTTGCCGCCGCCGACTTCTACCTCACCCTCCGCCTCACCGGCTACCTCGACGCCGTCCGCGTCACCCCCGTCGTCGCCGAGGTCGGCCAGGCCGGCCGCGGCGGCCGGGGGGGCGCCGGCATCGTCTCCCTGCTGCCCGACGGCACTTGGCTCGAGGTGGGTGATGTCATCATGCGCCTCGACGCCGCCGAGGTCGAGAGAACCGTCACCGACCTCGAGACTCAGCTCGCCGAGGCCGAGGAGCGCGTCCGCGCCGCCCAGGCGGACGGGGAGACCCGCGTCGAGAACGCCCGCGCCGGCCTCACCAAGGCCGAGGAAGCCCTCGCCCTGGCACGCACCCAGAACGCCGCCGACCTCGAGCGCGCCCGCGCCGAGCTCGCCTACCAGGAGAAGGAGCTCGAGGTCGCCCAGGGCCTGCTCGACCGCCGCCGCCGCCTCGTCGAGGAGCGCCTCCTCCCCCTCGCCGACCTCGAGCGCGCCGAGGACGACGTCCGCCAGCGCCAGCTAGACCTCGAGAAGGCACAGCGCGCCCTCACCCGCACCCAGGAAGACGCCGCCGTCGTCGAGCGCCTCCGCGAGATGGACGTCGAGAAAGCGCGCGTCCAGCTCGAGCAGGCCGAGGCCGGCCTCGCCCAATCGGTCGCCGACGCCACCCGCAACCTGGAGGCCGTTCGCGTGCGCCTCGAGGACGCCCGGGCCCAGCTCGAGGCCACCCAGGTCCGCGCCCCCGCCCCGGGCCTGCTCCTGCTCGAGCGCAACTGGCGGGGCGAGCCCCTCCGCGTCGGCGACGAGATAGGCGAGGGCCAGCGCGTCGCCAACATCGTGGACCCCGCCGAGATGTGGGTACGCGCCGACATCAGCGAGGCCGACATCGAGCGCGTCGCCGTGGGCCAAAGCGCCACCGTCCTCGTGCCCGCCGTGGGCGCCACCTACTCCGGCGCCGTCGAGGCCATTGACAACCTCGCCCGCGAGCGCATGTGGTGGGAGGGCGGCGTCGCCGGCAAGAAGGTCTTCGGCGCCCTGATCCGGCTCGACGCCCGCGACGAGCGGCTCCGCCCGGGCATGGGCGCCACCGCCGACCTCCACATCAGACACATCAGCCAGGGCCTCGCCGTCCCGCTGGAGGCCCTCGTGAAGGAGCGCGACCACACCCTCGTCTACCGCCGCGAGGGCGACCTCTTCCGCCCCGTCCGGGTGCGCGTTCTGGAGCGCAGCGAGGTCCTCGCCGCCGTCGAGGGCGACCTCAGCGAGGGCGACCTCGTGGCCTGTGAACTCCCTCCCCCGCCCCTCATCATCACCGCGGAGGTCTCCCCATGAGATCCGCGCGCGGCCTCTCCCAGGGCCTTACCCCCCTGCTCATCCTCGCCGCCGCCGTCGCCCTCGGCGCCTGGGCGCTCCGGGTCTCGATCGTTCGGCGCGCCCAGGCCGAGCAGAAGCTCGAGCGGGAGGCCATCGCCACCACCCGCGCCGAGTTCGGCGACCTAGAGATAGCCGTGGAGGGCGTCGGCGTCTTGGAGGCCGTCCGCTCCCACCCCGTCATCGCCGAGGTCAGCGGCCAGATCGTCTCCATCGTGCCCAACGGCGTCCGCGTCCGCGAGGGCGACGAGATCGCCGTCCTCGATGTGCCTCGCATGGAGCGACAGGTGCGCGATCAGCAGCTCGAGTACGATAACGCCCTCGCCGACCTAGAGCGCCGCAAGCGCGAGCTCGCCGCCCAAGTCCGCCAGGCCGAGGTCAACGTCGAGCAAGCCCGCGACGAGCTCGCCCGCTTCCGCATGACCAAGGAGATCGAAATCCAGGACATGGTCGCCCAGCGCGACCACGACGCCGAGCAGCTCCGCCTCGCCGAGGAGCGCTTCGCCCGCCAGCGCAAGCTCGCCGAGGAGGGCCTCGTCCCCCTCCGCGAGGTCGAGCTCGCGCAGGCCGCCCTCGAGCGCGACCGCTTCCACCTCGAGCGCCTCGAGAAGGACCTCGAGATCGCCCGCTCCCGCAACGAGTCGGAGGACCTTGACAGACAGGCCGCCGTCACCCGCGCCGAGTCCGAGCTCGCCCGCACCAGGGCCGCCGAGCAGGACGAGGTCCAGAACGCCACCATGCGCCTCCAGATCCAGCGCCAGCAGCTCGACCGCCTCCTCGACCAGCTCGCCAAGGCCGTCGTCCGCGCCCCCGCCTCCGGCATCGTCGTGCTGGCGGAGGAGCGCGAGGGCATGGCCCAGCGCCCCCTCCGCCCCGGTGACCAGGTCTGGGAGCGCCGGCCCATCGCCTCCATCCCCAACCTCGACGAGATGATCGCCGTCCTCCAGGTCCCCCAGGAGCACGCCCGCCTCGTAAGAAGGGGTCAGGCCGCCCTCATCAGCGTCGAGTCCCTGCCCGGCCTGGTGCTGGAGGGCGAGGTCACCGAGGTGGCCGAGACCGCCAGCGAGGGCATGACCGGCGGCGGCCGGCGAGGCATGCCCACTGGCGAGCGCGCCTTCCGCAGCGCCATCCTCATCAAGGACACCAAGGGCGCCCCCCTCCGCCCCGGCATGACCGCCAACGTCCGCACCATCGTCGAGCGCATGCCCGGGGTCGTCAGCGTCCCCCTCGAATGCGTCTTCGAGCGCGAGGGCGACCATATCGTCTACGTCCGCCGCGGCGACGACTTCCGCCCCGTCACCGTCGAGCTCGGCCCCGACAACGGCGAGCGCGTCGTCATCACCTCCGGCCTCCAGGGTGACGAGATCATCGCCCTCCGCGACCTCAACGCGGCCGGCCGCCGCGACGACGAGGGCCCGGGCGCCTCCCTCGCACCCCGGCCCCTCCAGGGAGTCGGCCTGTGAAGATCTGGTCCGCCATCCTCACCGGCATCCGGGAGCTCATGGCCAACAAGATGCGCTCCCTGCTCACCATGCTCGGGGTCATCTTCGGCATCGCCTCCGTCATCGCCATGGTCTCCATCGGCGCCGGCGCCCGCCAGGAAGCCCTCGAGCAGATCAAGCTCATGGGCATCAATGTCATCCAGATCAACCGCGTCTCCCTCACCGGGGACCTCGCCCTCCAGGCCCAGCGGGACTCCCCCCGCGGCCTCACCTACGGCGACGCCCTCGCCCTCCGCAAGCTCTACGCCGACGCCCGCGAGGTCGTGCCCGTCTGCCGCGTCTTCGCCGAGGTCCGCCGCGAGGGCAAGGCCATATCCGCCCGCGTCTTCGGCACCACCCCCACCTACCTCCCCGCCGCCCGGCTCGCCCTCGCCCAGGGACGCTTCCTCGACGACCACGACCTCGACCAGCGTGCCCGCGTCTGCATCATCGGCTCCGACATCGCCCGCACCACCTTCTTCGCCGAGGAACCCCTCGGTCAGCTCCTGCGCATCGGCACCCAGGACTTCCTCGTCGTCGGCGTCCTCCAGGAGCGCTCCGTCGCCGCCGGCCGCGAGCTGGTCGCCCTCCGGGACATGAACCAGGATATCTACCTGCCCATCACCGTCGCCATGGACGAGTTCCAGATCTACGTCGAACAGGCCATCCCCCCCGACACCCGCGCCTTCAGCCAACTCCTCGCCCGCATGGCCGAGAGACCGCCCCTCGACCAGCGCCCCGTCACCCAGATCATCGTCCAGGTCGCCAACGAGACCCAGACCTGGGAGGCCGCCCGCGTCGCCCGCCGCATCCTCGACCGCCGCCACAAGGGCGTGCCCGACTACGAGGTCGTCATCCCTGCCGAGCTGCTCCGCCAGAGCCAGCGCACCCAGCGCATCTTCAACATCGTCATGGGCGCCATCGCCAGCATCTCCCTCGTCGTCGGCGGCATCGGCATCATGAACATCATGCTCGCCACCGTCTCCGCCCGCGCCCGGGAGATCGGCATCCGCCGCTGCGTTGGCGCCTCCCGCCCCGACATCGCGCGCCAGTTCCTCATTGAGTGCCTTGTCATCACCAGCATCGGCGGACTGCTCGGCATCATCCTCGGCGTCCAGATGGCCCGCCTCATCTCCGACTACGCCGGATGGCGCACCATCGTCTCCGGCCAGGCCGTGCTCCTCTCCCTCTTCGTCGCCGTCACCACCGGCCTCGTCTTCGGCCTCTACCCCGCTCTCCGCGCCGCCGCCATCGAGCCCATGGAGGCCCTGCGCGCAGAGTGAATGAAAAAGGCCCCGCCCCAGGCGGGGCCCGTCCCCTCCACACCCTCCTCCTCAGCTCGCCCGCTGATAGCCCAGGCGCCGCTGCCCGTGGGAGGGTATGTCCAGCGCCAGCCGATACTTCGTCACCGTCCGGCGCGCAAGCTCGAAGCCCCGCGCCTCCAGCAGCGACCGCAGCTCGCTGTCGCTCAGGGGCCGGCTCCGGTCCTCCCGCTCCACCAGCTCCCGGATGATGCTCTTGGGCGCCGCGCTCGCATCGAAGAAGCGCGCCAGCGGCACCACCTCACCCCAGGGCGTCAGCGCCGTCTTCCCCGCAATCGCCCGGCTCACCGTGGACTCGTGCTTGCCCGTCAGCTTGGCCACCGTCGCCTGCGTCAAGGGCCTCAGCCGTTCCTCCTCCCCGGTGTCCAGATATCCGCGCTGGCGCTCCACCAGACACTCTGCTACCCGCCGCAGCGTCTCCTCCCGCATCCGCAGGCAAGACAGGAACCAGCGCGCCCGCCGCACCGCCTCCAGCGCCGCCCTCCACGCCGCCGGCGCCTGCCCGGGCGGCGTCTCCGCGGCCAGCCGTTGCAGTCGGGCATAGGAGTCGCTCACCCGCAGCTCCCCCTCCGCGCTCGAGGCGATCTCCACCTGGTACTCATCCAGCTCCCGACGTATCACCACGTCTGGCGCCGACGACCCCCCCGCCCGGCTCGCACCCCCCTGCCACGGAGAGTAGAACTGCTGGCCCGGGTAAGGGTTCAGATTCCGCTGGATGAACGCAACCGACGCCTCCACCTGCTCCCGCTCCACCCCGAGCGCCCGCGCGATCTTCGCATGGGCATGCCGCGCCAGCGCCTCCCAGTGCTCAGCAATGATCCGCCTCGCCCACGGATCGCCCCGGCCCGCCTCCGCGAGCTGGTCCAGCTGGATCAGCAGCGCCTCCCGCGGCGTCGCCGCTCCTACCCCCGCCGGCTCGAACTGCCTCACCGCCGCCAGCACCGCCTCCACCCGCTCTCGCGCCGCCCCCGTGGCCTCCTCAACCTCCTCCGCCCGGCACTCCAGCAGCCCCTTGTCGTTGATGTTCGCGATCACGTAGTCCGCGATCGCCTGGTCCTCCCGCCCCACCGCGCCCCGCGCCTGCAGCGTCAGGTAGGAGCGCAGATCCATGGGCGTCTGCACCTGCCCGAACGGGTCCCCCTCGAAATCCCCGTCGAAGCCCAGGTACTCCCTGGGCCCCTCCCGCTCGAAGGCCGTGCTCCACTGCCAGAGCTGCAGCGACGCCCGGCAGGAGGCGCACACCTCCTCCCGCGTGGTCGCCCCACACAGCGCACAGAGCTGCTGCGGCGTCAGCTCCAGCGCCGGGTTCTCCGCCAGCTCCGCCTCGATGCGCTCCGCCAGCTCCCCCCGCGATAGCGCCAGGACATCCGCCGCCATCGCCAGGCTCGCCCGCGACTTCTGGCGCAGGCCCCGCCTCGGCCTCGTCGTCGCCCTCGCCGCGCGCATCGCCTCTCACTCCCCCTAGCCCGTCTTGCGCTGCCCCGTCGCATCCACCGCCCCCGCCCCCTGCTTCGCCAGATGGACCCGCAGCGAGCGCACGCTGATCCCCAGCAGCTCCGCCGCCCGCTGCACCTCACCCCCGGCCGCCGCCATCGCCTCCTCGATCATCCGCCGCCTCACCGTCTTGATCGTCTCCCTCAGGGGCTGCCCCAGGCGCGCACGCCCGCCGTTGCCTCCCCGCACCCGCGCCGGCAGCAGGTCCTCCTCCAGCACCGCCTGCTCCGGCTCCGCCATCACCACCGCATGCTCGATCGCGTTCTCCAGCTCCCGGATGTTGCCCGGCCAGTCGTAGGCCTGCAGCGCCTCCAGCGCCTCATCCGACAGCCGCCTCAGCCCCTTGCCGTTCTCCCCGCTGTACTTGCGCAGGAAGTGCGCCGCCAACAGCGGGATGTCCCCCTTGCGCTCCCGCAGGGGCGGCAGCGTCAGCTCCACCACCTGCAGCCGGTAGAACAGATCCTCCCGGAACCGCCCCTGCGCCACCAGTTCCTCCAGGTCCAGATTCGTCGCCACCACGATCCGCACGTCCACCCGAATCGTCTCGCTGCCCCCCACCCGCTCGAAGGCCCGCTCCTGCAGCACCCGCAGCAGCTTCACCTGCAAGTCGAGTGGGATCTCCGCGATCTCGTCCAGAAACAGCGTCCCTCCGTCCGCTAGCTCGAAGCGCCCCGGCCGCTGCACGTAAGCATCGGTGAACGCCCCCCGCTCGTGCCCGAACAGCTCGCTCTCCAGCAGATCCCGCGACAGCGCCGCACAGGCCACCGCGATGAACGGCCGCCGAGCTCGCGGGCTGTGCGCATGGATCGCGCGCGCGATCAACTCCTTCCCCGTCCCGCTCTCCCCCGACAGCAGCACCGTCGCCCGGCTCGGCGCCACCTTCTCGATCACCCGCAGCGCCTCCTCACGCCACCGGCACTGCCCCACGATC
>CAYLPT010000201.1:0-25481 GCA_964385645.1 uncultured bacterium | reverse complement strand
GAGCTGGGGGTGGTGGACGAGGGGGGTCGGCTGCGGGAGCCGGAGGAGGTCGAGTCGGCGCCGGAGAAGGTGAGGCGGCGCGTGAGGCGGAATGGGGGAGGGCTGGAATTCGTGCTGGCGCCGGCGGAGGAGGCGCAGGGCGGCAAGCCGGTGGCGATCAGCGCCCGGGATGTGCGGGAGCTGCAGCTTGCGAAGGGAGCGATCTGCGCGGGCATTTCGCTGATGTTGAGCCGGCTGGGCGCGGAGACGGATGAGGTGGAGGCGCTGCTGCTGGCGGGCGCGTTTGGCAACTACATCAGGCGGGAGAGCGCGATCGCGATCGGGCTGGTGCCGGCGCTGGACGCGGGGCGGATCGTCTCGATCGGGAACGCGGCGGGCGTGGGGGCGCGGCTGATGCTTTGCTCGCGCTCGCTGCGCCGCCGCGGGGAGGAGATCGCGGAGCGGGTGGAGCATGTGGAGCTGTCGGAGCAGCCGGGCTTCTACGACCATTTCGCGGAGGCGATGGCCCTGAGGCCGCGGCCCCGGGTCGCCGGGTAGGCGGCCCCAGGGCCGCGGGCGGCGCGGCCCGAGACAGGCAAAGATACAAGGAGGGCTGTTGAATGGCTGTGATCGAGGAGCTGAAGCAGGCGATCATCACGGGCAACCGGGACCAGACCAAGGCGCTGGTGAAGCGGGCGCTGGAGGAGGGGATGTCAGCCCGGGAGATCGTGGTGGACGGCATCGCCGCGGCGATGGAGGTGGTGGGCGAGAAGTTCCGGGCGAACGAGTTCTTCGTGCCGGAGCTGCTGATCGCGCAG
The DNA here is from genome assembly GCA_964385645.1 of uncultured bacterium. Lineage (GTDB taxonomy): Bacteria > Armatimonadota > Hebobacteria > Hebobacterales > Hebobacteraceae > CAYLPT01. Next base: position 24,684 of record CAYLPT010000201.1, on the reverse strand, counting down.
CGGGCGATGAAGGAAGGCCTCAGCCTGCTCTCGGGCGAGGCGGTGGATCACATCGGCACCGTGGTCATCGGGACGGTGAAGGGCGACCTCCACGACATCGGCAAGAACCTGGTGGCGGCGATGCTCGAGGGCGCCGGCTTCAAGGTGGTGGATCTCGGCGTGGACGTGTCGCCGGAGAAGTTCCTGGAGGCGGCGCGGGAGAACTCCGCGGGCATCGTGGCCATGTCGGCCCTGCTGACGACGACCATGGGCTCGATGCGGGAGACGGTGAAGGCGCTCGACGAGGCCGGAATGCGGCGCCAGACTCGGGTGCTGATCGGCGGCGCGCCGGTGACGCAGGCCTATGCCGACGAGATCAATGCCGATGGCTACGCGCCCGACGCCGCCAGCGCGGTCGAGAAGGCGAAGTCGCTGTTAGGCAGCTAGCGCGGCCCGGGGGGGCCGCCGCGCGGCCCTTCGGGGGATGAGTCCGACATGACCGAGGTGCGGCTCGGCGAGTCTGAGCCGGCCAGGCCCAGGTCGCTCCTCAAGCGGCCCGCGACCCCGGGCCTGGCGCTCGCGATCATCGCGAGCATCGCCGCGCTGCGCCTGTGGGTCGTCGAGACGGCCATCGTGGAGGGCGAGTCCATGGAGCCCGCGCTGCGCACCAACGATCGGGTGCTCATCGTCCAGGTGCTCCCGCCGAGGCGCTTCGACATCGTGCTGCTCACCGACCCCCATACGGGCACCCCCTCCATCAAGCGCCTCATCGGCCTGCCGGGCGACACTATAGGCATGCTCCCCCCGCCGGAGGCCGGCCCGCGCCCGCGCTTTCGCTTCGTCGAGACTCAGCTCCAGATCAACGGCCGGCCGGTCGAGGAGCCCTACGTCTCCTCCGGCACGCCGGATGTCGTGCTGCCGTTCACCCTCGGCGAGGACGAGTACTTCGTGCTCGGCGACAACCGCGCGGTCAGCGTGGACAGCACCCGCTACGGCCCCGTCAAGGCCAACCACATCCGCGGGGTGGGGGTGGCGGTGCTGTACCCCCCCGGCCGCGTCCACCTGATCCGCAGGCCGGAGGTGCCGGTGCCGCCGCCCCGGCGCGGCCCGCGCTGAGCGAAAGGAGCGAGGTATTGCGGCCTCTCACAGTAGCCCTGTTCCTGTTGGTGGCGATCACGCTGGGCGCCTTTGGCCAGCTTTCGCTCAAGCACGGCATGCGCCAATTCGGCCCCCTGGGCGCGCCCGGCCTGGGCCTGGTCGCGAGCGTCCTGCGCGCCGTGTTCACCCCCTACGTGCTGTTGGGGTTGGCCTGCTACGCGGTCAGCTCGTGCTTCTGGCTGGTGGTGCTGTCCAGTTGGGCCCTCAGCTACGCCTACCCGATGATCGCCATCAGCTATGTGCTCGTGGTGCTCCTGTCGCGGGCCTTCTTTGGCGAGGCCGTGCTCCCGCTGCAGTGGGCCGGCATCTTCCTCATGTGCACCGGCCTGGTGCTCGTCGCGCGCTTCGGCGCGGCCGGGGGCTGATGGGCAGCTCTGGGCGCGCCGCCGCGCGCGGGAGGGGCGTGGTGCGTTGACCTCCCGGGGAGCTGGAGTCCCAAGGCTGCTGGCCGCCCTCGCGCTTCTCGCGGGTCCCAGCGTGCTACTGGGGTCGGCGCTGGCCCCCGGGCGCGCGCTGCTGCCGGCTGACCTGCTGGTGCAGCTCGAGCCTTGGCGCTCCCAGCTGGACCTGCCCCCGCGCGCCCACTGGGACCCCCTGGTGTGGGACGGCATCGCGCAGTTCTACCCCTGGCGCCGCTTCGCCGCCGAGTCGCTGCGCGCCGGCGTGATCCCGCTGTGGAACCCCCACCAGTTCTGCGGGACGCCCTTTCTCGCAAACGGGCAGTCGGCGGTGCTCTATCCGCTCAACGTCCTCTTCTGGCTGCTCCCCGTCGCGGCGGCCTTTGCCTGGTCGGCCTGGCTCCACCTCGGTCTGGCGGGCTGGTTCGCGTACCTGCTGCTGCGGCGAGCAGGGGTGGGCCGCTTCGGTGCGGTCTCCGGGGGGATGGTATGGCAGCTCAGCGGCATGTTCGTCGCCTGGGTCCACCTTCCCACGTTCCTGTGCACCGCGGTCTGGCTGCCGCTTGCGCTCGCCTTCGCCGAGCGCGCGCTGACCACCGGCCGCGGCCGCTACGCCGTCGCCTCGGGCGCCGCGCTCGCGCTCTCCGGTCTTGGCGGTCACCCCCAGATCGCGCTCTTCGTTGGGCTGCTGACAGGCGCGTTCGTGGTCGCGCGCGCGGCCAGCCGGGCCGCCGGCCCCAGGCTGCGGACGCGGGCGTTCAGGTTCGCTCTGGTCGTCGCCGCCCAAGGCGCCATCGGGCTCGGGCTGGCCGCCGGGCAGCTCCTGCCCACGCTCGATCTGGTCGCGGTCTCACACCGCGCGGCGGCCGGCCCCATCGGCTATGAGGGGTTCCTGCTCCGCTCGCTGCCGGCCGGCCATCTCGGCAGCCTACTTATCCCTCACTCGTTTGGGCACCCGGGTCTAGGCACCTATGTAAGCAGGGAGAACTTCGCCGAGCACTACCCCTATGTGGGGATCATCGCGCTCGCACTCGCGCTCCTCGGCGCGGCAGGCCGCCGGTGGCACGCGCGCTTCTTCGCGCTGGCCGCGCTCATCACCGTCCTGCTCGCGCTGGGCACCGCGCTCAACTGGCCCCTGTACCACTGGGCGCCGGGATATGCGCGGGGCGGGGGGCCGGTCCGCATCCTGCTGCTGACCGTGTTCTCGCTCGCGATGCTGACGGGCCTCGGGGCCGACGGGCTGTTCCGGGCGCTCGGCCGGCGGGAGCGGCGCCTGCCGGCCGGCGCGGCGTGCCTGCTTGTTGGGCTGCTGGCCGCGGCCTGGGGGTGGCGGCGCGCCGGGGTAGGCGCGCTGGAGGCAGTCGCGCCTGACCTGGGGCCTCTGGCGAGCGCGGAGCTGGCGCGGGCCGGGGCGCTGGTCGGCGCCGCGCTCCTGGCGGTGGCGGCCGGGGCGCTGGCCCGCGGGGCAGTCCTGCGGCGCGCCGCTCAGGTCGCGCTCGTGGGCCTGCTGGCCCTCGATCTGCTGCTCGCCTCCCGCGGGCATCTGCACATCGTGCCGGCAAGGCTGGTCTACGCGGAGGCCGCTCGCCCCCAGGCCGGCGACGGCCGTATCATGGGCAATGCCTCTGACTGGCCTCTCAACCGCTTCCCTCGCGCGGTCTTCCCTCCGAACGCCGCGATGGTGTATGATCTGAGCGATGCCATGGGCTATGATTCGCTCTACCTCGCGCGATACCGCGACTTCGCGGCCATGATACAGCACGGCGACCCAAGCCCACCGCTCAACGGCAACCTGCTCCTCGCGCGGCTCGGCCCCAGCTATGGGCTCGACGTGTTGAGCCTCGCTGCCGTCACCACCGTCGTCTCCCCGACGCCGGTGGCCGGCCTCGAGCTCGCGCGCCACGGCCCCTACTACACCTACCAAAACCCACACGCTTGGCCCCGGGCCTGGGTCGCTGCTTCGGCCGTCTTCGCCCCGACACACCAGGAGGCCCTTCAGACCCTTGTGCGCACCGGCCCGGTCGAGTCCTGCGTGCTCATCACCGGCGCCGACGAGCCCAGCGAGGAGATCCCGGAGGGGGTGAAGCCAGCCGCGGTGGTCAGGGACCTCTCGCCTAACGCGGTCGCGGTGGAGCTGCCCTCCGGCGGGGGAGGATACCTCTTCCTGGCCGACAGCGCCGCGCCCGGCTGGCGCGCTTACGCGGGCGGCCGCTCGCTCCCTGTGCGCACCGCCTATCTCACCTTCCGTGCGGTGGCCCCGCCGCGGGAGGTTGGCTCGGTGCTGTTCCGCTACGAGCCAGCGGCCTTCCGGGTCGGCCTGTTCGTGAGCCTGGTCGCGCTGGGCGTGCTCTCAATGACCCTGGGCTGGATGGCGGCTCGTCGAGGCGCCAGGCCGTGAAGGGGCCGACCGCGCGAGCCGGTGTGCGCACGCCGGCGCTCGTGGCGGCGATCGCCGCCACGGGGCTGCTCCTGCGCCTCGCCGGCGTGCGCTGGGGCCTGCCCAACAGCGACCACTACTTCTCCTACCACCCCGACGAGGTGTTCGTGCTGGTCCCCTCTCTGGGCTTCGCGCATGGCGAGTGGAACCCACGCTTTTTCAACTACGGTACGCTGTATCTATACCTGGTGGGAATCCCCGCGGTCGCGCTGGGCCTTGCGCCCGATCCCGCCGAGTTCCCCGCCGGCCTGCGGCACCTCCATCTGCTAGGGCGTCTGATAACCGCGCTCATGGGCGCCGCGACCGTGCCGGTCCTCTACTGGGCGCTGCGCGGTGAGGGCCGCCGGCTGGCCGCGCTTGCCGCCGCGCTGCTGGCCCTCTGCCCGCTTCACATCGTCAATAGCCACTATGCGACTGTGGACGTGCCTGCCACCTTCTGGCTGACCGTTGCCTTGGCAATCGCGCTAAGCTGCGCCGCGCGCCCCAGTGGCCGCGGGGGCCTGCTGCTGGGCATGGCCGTCGGGCTCGCGGCGGCCACTAAGTACAACGCGGGCCTGTTCCTCCTGCCGGCCGCGCTCGCGCCGGTGCTTGCGCCACCGCGCTCCTGGCGGTGGTCCTGGGGGCTGGGGGTGCTCGGCGGTGCGGTCGTCGGCTTCATCATCGGCTGCCCGTACTTCTGGACGGAGGACTTCCGGCGCGGGGTGTTGTTCGAGCTTCAGCACGCGCGCGTGGGCGGCACGCTCGCGTTCGTGGATACGGGGTCGGGGTGGGTCTACCACCTGCTGCGGGGGCTGCCTGCGGGGCTGGGCTATGGACTGGTTGCCGCGGTGGCGCTGGGGGTCGCCGCCGCTGTCGCGCTGCCCTCGCGCGCGGTGAGGCTTGCGCTCGTGTGGTCTGCCTTCTACCTCTTGGTGATCGGAGCCGGCAGGGAGCGCTTCATCCGCTATCTGGTCCCACTCACGCCCTTCCTTGCGGTGCTTGGCGCCGCGGGGCTGTTGTGGCCGCTCCAGGCCCTGCGGCGGCCGCACAGCCGCTTCATCGCTGGCCTCGTCGCCGCGGTGGTCGTGGCGCTGACGGCTCTCTACAGCGCAGGGCTGGTCCACAACGTTGACGGCCCGGATCCACGGGATCAGGCTTGGCATGAGCTGCGGCCCGCGGTGCACGAGGGCGGCCTGCGCGTCGGTTTCGTGGACAGGCCTTGGTTCTGGCACCCGCCGGTGTCGCCCTACAACGGAGGTCCGTCCCCGTACTCGCGGCCGTTCTTCGAGCGATGGAACGAGATGGAGGGTGGTCGCCTGGTTATCACTGGATGGGATGTGCGCGCGCTCACCGACGGGGCGCCGGACTACTTCGTGCTCGCCGACCTGGAGGCCCAGGACCTGCTGCGCCTGAGGCGCCCCGAGGTCGTGTCGTTCCTGGCGGCCCTCGACGACGCCTACCGCGAGCGCACTGAGTACCGCCGGCCCACGCCCCGGTTCGCCTGGCTTGCCCCCGGGCGCCACTGGGCTCCTCCCGACTGGCTGTACGCCTCGCCTCACATTATCGTCTACTCGCACCCCGAGCCATGACCGACCCGCCCGCCAGACATGGGTTCCGTTGGCCGCCTGCGGTCGAGCTACGCTGGGCGGCGGCGGTGTCGGCCGCGCTTATGCTGCTCACCTGCGCGCCCTACCTCTGGGGCCTGGCGATTCGCCCGGCCGGGCACTACTATTCTGGGTTCATCGCTAACCCGGACGAGCACAACGTGTACCTCGCGTACATGCGCCAGACGCGGGAGGGCCGCGTCTTTCTGCTCAACCCTTTCACCTCCGAGCCGCAGCCGGGGCGCCTCCTGAACGCGTTCTTCCTGGCCCTCGGCATGAAGGCCCGCGTCACGAGGCTCCCCCTGCCGGTGGTGTACCACGCTGCCAGGGTAACGTCAGGTTGGCTTCTGCTTATGGCGGTGTACTGCCTGGCCGCGCAGGTCACGCCCAGCGTGCCTGGTCGCCGCTTAGCGTTGATGCTGGCTGGCGTTGCCTCGGGCCTGGGGTGGGTCTACCCCGCGCACCCGGGCGCGCCTCACCCGGTGGACTACGGCCCCGGCCTAGTTATGCCTGAGGCGATCACATTCCTGACTCTGCTGCTGAACCCGCTGTTCTCGCTTTCCGTGTTCCTCACGATCACCGTGATTGCATTGGGCGCGGGCGCCCTCAGGGCGGGGTCATCGCGATGTGCGGTGGGGGCGGGCATGGCCGCCTTAGTGTTGGGCAACATCCATACCTACAACGTGATCCCGGCGACGGCAGTGCTCGGGGCGTTTGCGCTCTACTTAGCCGCGGCGCGTCGCCTGAGTTGGCGAGGGGTGGAGATGGGGGCGGTGGTGGCGGCGCTCGCGGCGCCGTCCCTCCTGTACCAGGTATGGCTGGTTCGGGCCGGTGACGTTACGCTGGCCGTGAAGGCGGTGGAGACGCCGGTGGAGTCGCCGGCGCCGCTGTATCTGGCTCTTGGGTTGGGGATTCCGCTGCCACTGGCCGCGGTGGGCGCCGCCGGGTCAGTGCTCAGGGGCAGTGACGCCCGCAGGCTGCTGGGGATGTGGCTGGCGTTGGGGTTCGCGGTGGTGTATCTGCCGGTGCCCTTCCAGCGCAAGCTGGCGGAAGGGCTGCACATCCCGGTCTGCATACTCGCGGCCGCCGCTGTCGAGCCCATGCTGCGCCGGATGCGGGGCTGGCGCGGGGTGGCTGTCGGCGCGGCGCTGGTCGTGTTGTGCACTCCGTCAAGCGCGCTCTTCGTTCGGCGGACGGCCCGCGACCTCGCGACCAACAACACCGAGTACCTCGTCAACCTGATGCCGCCCCTCTACCTGCGGGCCGACCAGCGCGACGCTCTCGCCTGGCTGGGGGAACACGCCACGTTCTCTGACGTGGTCCTCTGCAACTCGTTTCTTGGCAGCTACGCGCCGTCCCTCGCCGGGGTCCGCGTGTACCTGGGCCACTGGGCGGAGACGCTGGAGTTCGCCCGGAAGGTGAACGAGTTCGCCGCCTTCATGCGCGCTGATACGCCAGACGTCGCGCGGCGCGCGCTCTGGTGCGAGGGGAGCATAACATACCTGCTGCAGGACGATTCGGTCTACGATGCCATGTTTCTGCCCCCGGCCGAGCGTGAGCAGGGTGGCTTCGACCCCGCAGCGGCGCCATGGCTGGAGCGCGTCTTCGCGTCGGGGCGCGTCTCGATTTACCGCGCGGTGGAGCACTAGCGCATGGTGAGCGCCCGCGACCGATCCGCTCTGGTTGTCGTCTTCATCGGGGCCGCAGCCGTGGCGGCGCTCGGGCTGTGGCTGTGGGCGGGGCTCCCGCTTGGGGTGCCGGGGGAATGGGTCTGGCGGCCGAACGAGGTACCCGTGTCGCTGGGCCCTTCGGCGCTGGCCGGGCTCGCGCTGGTGGTGCTGGGTAGGGCGCTGTGCCGGCCGGGGCGCTGGACCGCGATGGCGCCCGCGGCGCGCGCGCTCTCCCTCGCGGCGCTGGTGCTGGTGGTGTTCGGCCTTCAGTGCGCGCTGCTGAACGCTGTCGGCCTCCCCTGGGTTGGCCCGGGCGCGGTCATTGCCAGCCCGAACGCGACTACCTACTTCGGGGTCTCGCTGGATGTGGACCATGTGCCGAGTTGGCTCGCCAGCTACCACGAGCAGCTCCCCTACCTGCCGCACCACGCGCGCACCCACCCGCCCGGCGTCGTGCTGTTCTTCCTGCTCGTCCGGCGGCTCACCGCGGGGGTGGCGCCGACGCCGTTCCTCGCCACACTTGCGCGAGGCTATAACGACACCTTCGGGTTAGGCTTGTCGCCCACTGACGCGCTGGCGGCCATGCTATCAGCGCCCCTGATCGCGCTTAGCGGCGCCCTCGCTCTGGTGCCGCTCTACCTGCTCGCCCGACAACTCATGAGCGCGGAGGCCGCGCTCTGCGCCGCGGTGCTGGCCGCCGCCATGCCGGGCCTACTCTTGCTCGGTGCGTCGCCCGACCTGACGGTCGTGGCTATGACCGCGGCGACGCTTGCGCTGGCGCACGCCGCCTGGCGCAGGACAAGCCTGCCGCTTGCCTTCGCGGCCGGGCTCGCGCTTGCCGCCGGGCTGTTCTTCACCTTCGCATTCGCGGCGGTCGCGGGATGGGTGGCGCTCTGGCTCCTGCTGGAGATGCGCAGGCTCCGAGGGAGGGCGGGCGTACAGCGGGGCGCTGCCCGATGCGCCGCGGCGGGCCTGGGCGGGCTGGCGACGTTCTACTCGGCGCTTCGCGTGGCGACTGGGTATCGTCCCGTTCTGGCCGCGGCTGCAGCGCTCGGGGCCCATCGCGAGGTGACCGTCATGGAGACGGCGCGCACTTACTGGAAATGGCTGATTATGAATCCCGTGGAGGTGGCCGTGTTCCTGGGCCTGCCGCTGGCAGTGTGTGCGATATGGGGTTCACGCTGGCGCAGGGGAGACGAGGCTGACGGAGGCTTGCGGGCGTTCCTGCTTGGGTGGCTGGTGCTAGTGGGAGCGCTGAACCTCTCAGGAGCCGTCCGCGGCGAGGTGGGGAGAATCTGGGTGTTCCTGGCGTGGCCGGCGGCGCTGCCCGCGGCCGGGCGGTTGGCCGGCCACCCTCTGCGGGCAGCGACGGTGTGCGCGATAATGTTCCTTCTGGTGTGTCAGGCGCTGGCCATGCGAGCGTGGCTGACGATCTACAGCATCTTATGAGAGAAGAGCGAGCACAGAGGCGGAGCAGCATGCGTTGGTGGCCTATCATGGTGCTGGTGGCGGCCGTGTGCGTGTTCTGCTGGCCGGTCTTCGTGGGGCGGGTGATGCTCCCCGCGGACATGTGCCTCCTGATGCTGCCGTGGCGCGCGCTGCGGCATGAGTTTCCCGGCTTCGTTCGCCCCCACAACCCGATGCTCGACCCCATACAACAGTATCTTCCGTGGCGCATCTACGCCGTGGAGTCGGTGCGCGCGGGGCTCGTACCCCTGTGGAACCCGTATGCGTTCTGCGGGACGCCCTTTGTGGCGAACCTGCAATCGGCGGTTCTCTACCCGCCCAACGTGCTTTTTCTCATTGTCGGCGCGCGGGGCGGCTTCGGGGTCTCGGCCATCCTACATCTCTGCCTCGGGGGCGCGTGCATGTACGCGCTTCTGGTCGCGCTGGGGACGCGGCCGTTAGCAGCGTTGCTGGGCGGTGTCGTGTTAGTGTTCAACGGCTACGTGGTGTCCTGGCTGGAGTTTCCGACGCTCTCCCTCTGGGTGTTCATGTGGCTGCCCGCCGCGCTCTTGTGCTATGAGAGGGCCCGCTGCAACCCGCGGTCTCTATGGCCGGTGCTGTGCGCCGGGGTGATCGCCATGCAGCTGCTTGGCGGGCATTTCCAGATCGCGGCGTACGCCGTGCTCACCCTGGGTCTGTACGCGCTGACGCGGGCGGTCGGGACGAAGGGCCTGCCGGGCCGCGCCGGCGCAGTGGGGATGGCGGCGGCAGCTGTGGCGGTCGGGGTCGCGCTCGCGGCCGTGCAGATCCTGCCCACCCTCGAGCTGGCCAGGCACACGGGGCGGGCCTCGCCCGGCCTTGCAGAGGCGGTGCGGACGGCCGTCCCGGTGGGTCACTTCGTCCTGTACCTGGTGCCGAACTTCTTCGGCAACCCGGTGCACTACAACTACTGGGGAAACGTGCGCGACCCGAGCGCCTTCAACTTCTTCGAGACAGCGTGCTACGTGGGCGTCTTGCCGCTGCTGCTTGCCGCGTGGTCGGCGCGGCGCTGGCGGGAGGCCGCCTTCTGGTTCTTCGCGGCCCTCACCGTGTTCGCCTGGCTGGCGGCCCTCGGGTCGCCCGTCTACGCCGCGCTGTACCACGTGGCCCCGGGATTTCGCGAGCTGGCCGGCCTGGGGCGGGTCCTCTGCCTGGCCGCCTTCGGGCTCGCGGGGCTCGCGGCGCTGGGCCTCGACGACCTGCTGGGCCGCGAGGGGCCGGCGCCGACGGGCACGGCCTGGTGGGCTGCCGGCATCCTCACCGCGGTGGTGGCGGCCGCGGTGATCCTCCGGTGGGCTGAGATCCGGGCGGTGCAGGAGGCGGGCTTCCCTGGGTTTGTGCGCTATCTCGGCATACAGATCAGTGTCTTCCTGGTCCTGGCGATGCTCTCCGCCGCCCTCGTCGGTCTGCGGGCACGGCTGGGGCTCCGGGCCGCGTCGGCAGGGGTGTTGGCAGTCGGGCTCGTTCTGCTCGATCTGTTCGGGTTCGGCATCGGGTTCAACCCGTTCGTGGACCCCCGCATGGCGTACCCTGAGACGGACGGGCTTCGGTGGCTCGCGGAGCACGCGGGGCATGATCGCGTGACCTCCCTGGCCGCCAACGGCCTGGACTGGATGCCGCACAATAGCCCCATGGTGTTCGGCCTGCGCGACATCCACGGCTCAGACTCGCTGCGCGTCCGCCGCTCCTTCGAGTTGGTCGCCGGCCCGGCGCTCGACCAGGCCCGCTACCCGCCGGCCGACTCCCCGCTGCTGGACGTGCTGGCGGTGCGCTACCTCATGACCCGGCAGGAGGTGCCGACCACCTGGCTGGTCCGCTACCAGGGCGAGGTGACCATCTACGAGAACACCCAGGCGATGCCCCGCGCCTACGTCGCGCTCGACACGCCGCCGGTGAACGACGAGGAGGCGCGGCGACTCCTGGAGACCGACGCGCGCGCGGTGGCGGGCCGCGCGCTGGTGGCGCCCGACCCATGGCGCGCCGAGTGGTATCCTCGCGCCCGCCCGGCCCGGCCGGTCAGGCACGCGGTGCACTTCGAGCGGGACGATCCGGGCGCGATCGTGCTGCGCGTCAGCACGGAGGCCCCGGGTATGCTGGTGCTGATGGATTCCTACTACCCCGGCTGGCGGGCCTGGGTGAATGGGGAGCCGGCGCTCATCCGCCGGGTCAACTATGGGTTTCGGGGCGTGCCGGTCCCGGCGGGAGAGTCCTTAGTAGAGATGCGGTACGAGCCGGCTAGCTACCGAGTGGGTCTGTTCATCTCACTGGTGGCCGCTGCCGGGCTTAGCGGCCTCGGCGGAGCACTCGTGCTGGCAAGGCGGGCGAGGGCGTCGGCGACAGAAGCGCGTCCGTAGGCGACGAGGAGCGGCGTATCACCGAGGCGCACGGCCCACGCGGGCTCTGAGCCGCGGACGAGAGCCCAACACAGATGCGTGTAGTCGCTCTGCATGCACTGGAAGAGCACGTAGTCCGCGGCCGCCGCCTCCAGCTCATTGCCGGTGAAGCGGAGGTCGCTCCTTAGCGCGCCTGCCTGCTGCTGGACTTCGAGCAGGTAGATACAGCCGACAGGGATCACGAGCACCAGCGGGCTGTGCTCAGGCACGCGGTTGAGGAATGCGGGCGCCTCCCTGTATACCTGGCCCCAGTAGATGGTCTCGAAGCCCCGGTCGGTCGCGCCCGCGGTGCCTCCAACGAGGGCGTTGTAGTAAGCTAGCTGGTAGGGGTGGGTAGCGAGGGCAGCGCGCGCGCCTGGCAGGAGAAGGGCCGCGCCGATGGCGGCCGAGGCGAGGGGCGAGAGGCGCGCCCCCCCGGGCCGGCGCAGCAGCCGCGCGGTCAGCCTGCGGTCCAGCCAGGCGAAGCCGCCTCCCGCGAGCGCGGCGAGGAAGGGGAACGCCGGCAGGAAGAGCCGCACACCATTGTACTTCGGGCTGGTGGGGAGCGCGCTCGGCGCGAGCGCTATCACCAGCCCGAGCAAGAGAAAGGCAGCCCGCGGGTGCACCCCTGGGCGCGGGCAGGAACGCACCAGACCGGCGCCAGCCAGCGCCAGAAGCAGAGGAGGCGTGGTCACGGCGGTGAGGACGAAGGGGTAGTGCCAGGGCGCGTACTCATGCAGCTCACCTCGATACCACACGTTGTATGCCGCGTGCTCGAGGTGGAATCGGAGGTACTCGCGCAGATGAGCGACCGGCGCGAGCCACAGCCAGGGCCAGCCCAGGTAGAATACCGCCGGGCCAACGAGCGCGAGAGCAACGAGCAGCTTCAGGCTGGCCCTACGGTGCCAGAGGAGGGCCCAGGGCAGCAAGAGCAACGGCAGGAAGAAGGCGTTCATCTTGGCAAGCAGGGCCAGCCCCCAGGCGGCGCCGCCAATCAGGGTCCAGCCCCAGGAGTTGCGCTCCAGGCCGACCGCGAGCAGCGCGGCGGCCACGAAGAACCAGGCCGCGATCGGCATGTCCAGGGCCACGAAGTGGGCGTGCGCGACGACCCGGGGCATGGTCAGCAGCGCAAGCGCGCTGAACAACGCGCCGCGCCGGCCCCATACGCCGCGGCAGAGGAGGTAGATTGCGCACGCAACCAGCGCCAGCCAGAGCGCGCTGGGCAGCCGGGCGGCCGTAAGCCCAGGAAGCATGGCACCGAACCAGCGCTGCGCCAGGCCCGAGGCCAGCTTCTGCAGCGGGGGGTGCTCGTGGTTGAGTCGCCAGACCTCGCGGATCTGGTGGACGCTGAAAGCGCTGAAATCGCCGCGGGCGACGCGCGCCGCCCACGCGGCATACTTAGCGCCAGCAGAGATATAGTGGGGCTCATCGTAGGTGACGCCGTAGTCGTTCGCAGTAAGTGCCACGGGTAGGAACGCGAGCAGAAAGAGCGCGGCCACGAGCGCCCACTCGCGCCGTGAGATCAGACTTGTGCCTAGCGCAGTCGGCGGAGCCGCCATGGGAGCATGAGGGCTTCGGCGACGATGGAGCCCGACATCTTGGATCTTCCCGCGCGGCGCTCGGTAAAGCAGATAGGGACCTCGGCGACGCGGGCGCCCGCGGCCGCCGCGCGCGCCGCCATCTCGATCTGGAAGCCGTAGCCGCGCGTCTTGACCGCGGCGAGAGGGATCCGCTCGAGCGCGTACCGCCTCCAGCAGCGGAAGCCGGCCGTGAGGTCGTGGAGGGGGAGCCTGAGGGTGGCGCGCACGTAGGCGTTCCCCCAGCGGCTGAGTAGGCGGCGACGGAGCCCCCACCCCTCGGTGCGGCCGTCGGCCACGTAGCGGGAGCCGATGGCGAGATCGGCCCAGGCGAGCGCGGCGAGCAGGCGGGGCAGGTCCGCCGGGTCATGGGAAAGGTCGGCGTCCATCTGCGCGACGAAGTCCACATCCGGCCGCGCGAGCACCGCGGCGAACCCGGCGAGATAGGCGGGCCCGAGGCCTTCTCTGGCTGCCCGGTGGATGACAGAGACGCGCGCGTGTGCGACAGCGAGCCGATCGGCGAGAGCGCCGGTGCCGTCGGGGGAGTTGTCGTCAACGACGAGCACCCGCCAGGCGCCGGGGAGCGACAGCACCGCCTCGACCAGAGAGGGAAGGGTCTCCCGCTCATTGTAGGTCGGCACCACGACGACCGCGCGCTCCGGGCTAGGCGGCGGCGCAGGGTCTCCTGTGGGTGGTCCTGACAAAGGCGCACTCCTCTGCTACAATGGCGCCGCTCAGATGCGGATACTGATGATCACCCCGAGCTTCTATCCCTCCATCGGCGGAGTGGAGACCCACGTGCGCCGCGTCTCCGAATGCCTGTCGGAGCGCGGCCACGAGGTGCAGGCGCTGACCCACGCAGACCAGTCCTCGCAAGAACGCGCCGGCCCGATCGTCGTTCACCGCCTCCGCCGCAGCAGTTGGCTGGCGGCGTGGCGCGCCGCGCGCCCCTATCTCGCGGCAGCCGATGTCGTCCACTGCCATGATGCATACAGCTTCCTGCACTTCTACCTGCCCTCCTGCTGGCTCCCGCCGCGCTGCCCCGTCTTCGTGACCTTCCACGGCTATGAGGGCTACCCGATTCCCGCCGAGGCGATCCGCAGGCGCCGCTTCGTCAGGGCGCGGGTGCGCAACGCAATCTGCATGGGGGACTTCATCTGCCGCTGGTATGGAACGAGCTGCTTCGCGGTCTCCTATGGCGGCGTGGATCCCGTCGGCACGCCGCCGCCTCTGCCCTACAACCCGTCTGCGGTCTTCGTCGGGCGGCTCGCCGAGGACGCCGCGATCATGCTCTACCTCGAGGCCCTGGTCGAGCTGCGGCGGGAGTACGGCCGGCGAATCCCGCTCGTGGTGGCGGGCGACGGGCCGCTGCGGGCGGTCGCCGAGCGCTATGCTGAGGCGCAGGGCCTCCTGGTGAGCTTCCGGGGCGCTGTTGCCGACCCGGGGCCGCTCTTCGCCAGCGCGCAGTTCGCGTTCGTGTCTGGCTACCTGGCGATCTGGCAGGCCCTGGCGATGGGGCGGCTGGTCTTCGCGCTCTATGATAACCCGCTCAAGCGCGAGTACCTCGCGGGCTTCCCGCGCGCGCGAGAGGTGATGATCGTCGCGGGCAGCCCGGGCGAGCTGGCGGCGGCGCTGAGCCGCCACTGCGCCGACGAGTCGCTGGGGGCGGAGATGCGGGAGCGCGGGAGGCGCCTCGCGGCCGAGAACACGTGGGAGCGCGTCGCGGATCTCTACCTCGCGATGTACCGCGCGCACGGTCTGGGCTGAGATGGCGCGGCGCTCGGTCTCGGTCATCACGACTGTCCTCAACGAGGAGGCGAGCATCGGCCGGCTTCTGGACGCGCTCCAGTCACAGCACCGGCGGGCAGATGAGGTCGTGGTCGTGGATGCCGGCTCGACGGACCGGACGCGGGAGCTCGTCCAGGAGAGGATCGCGCGGGGGATGCCGGTGCGGCTGATCGTGGAGGCGGGGGCGAGCCGGGGCAGGGGGAGGAACCTGGCCGTCGAGCACGCGGCGGGGCCGATCATCGCCTCTGTTGATGCTGGCTGCGAGCCCGAGCCACAGTGGCTGGCGCGCATCACGGCCCCCTTCCGGCGGCGGGAGGCGCCGGACGTGGTCTCCGGCTACTACGCGCCGGAGGCGAGGACGACGTGGGAGCGTGCCGTAGCGGCGGCCACGGTTCCGGCGCCGGCGGAGGTTGACCAGGCGCGCTTCTCCCCCTCGGGCCGCTCGGTCGCGTTTACGAAGCAGGCCTGGGAGCGTGCCGGAGGATACCCGGAGTACACTGACTGCGCGGAGGACACGCTGTTCGGCCGGCGGCTGCGGGCAGCCGGGTGCCGGTTCGTGTTCGAGCCGCGCGCCGTGGTGCGGTGGCGGATGCGAGGATCGTGGGCCGGGGTCTTCCGGCAGTTCTTCAGATATGCCTCAAGCGACGGCGAACTGGGCCACTGGTTCGGGCACTACACTAAGGGATTCGGCGTTGTCCTTATAAGCGCTGCGCTAATCGCCGTGGCAGTGTGGCGGCCGGGGGCCGTTGCGGCCATGGCGGTACTGGGCGCGGCCTACTGGGCGCGGTACGCGCGGCGGGCGCGGCGGCGCGGGGCAAGCTGGGGGGCGGCGCTGTTGGCGCCCGCGGTGTCGGCGACGGTGGACGTGGCCCACGTGGCAGGGTACGCGGCCGGCCGGTGGAGGCGGCGGCCGCGTCCGGCGCGGCTGGAGGGCGGGAGGGGGTTGTCGTTAGCACAGGTCACGTACACGTACCAGCCGGTGGCGGGGGGCGCGGACGTGTATGTCACTCAGCTTCGGGACCTCGTGAGAGGGGCTGGCCACGAGCACTGGGTGTACCAGCGCCGGGCGCGCACGAACGCTGAGGAGGTCCGGTTCGTGCCGAACCCCTGGCGAGGCCTGCCTCTGGAGTTCTGGACGCAGGCGGTGGGTTTGTTCCGGCTGCGGCGAAGCCTCCTCCAGCACGACGTGGTGATCTGCCACTACCCTCACTATCTGCTGGCGCTGGACCTGATGAGCCTGTTCCGGGGGCGGCCGGTTCGGGTGGGGGTCTCGCACGGGGTGTTCTGGGATGACGCGCCGGGGTCGCTGCGGAGCGCGGCTAAGCGCTGCCTGACCCGTCTGGCGTTCCGGCGCGCGCACGCCTACATAGCAAACGACTCGCACTTCCTGCGCGCCATGGGGCTGCGCGTCCAGCCGCGGCAGCGCATGTTCTCGCAAGTGGCGCCTGGGGTGTGGTTCATCCCGAACGGCGTGGACACCGAGCGGTTCCGGCCCACGGCTCCGCTACCGGCCCTCCGAGAGCTGAACGCCATTCTGGTCCCGCGTAATCTGTTCCGAAACCGCGGTATTCACTTAGCGGTAGACGCGTACGACTTGTTCAGGCAAGGATGCCCGGAGACCACGCTCTTCGTCGTGGGCGGCGCGGGGCAGCCCGGGTATGTGCGCGAGCTTCGCCGGGACATCCTGCGGCGGGGCCTGGATACGCGGGTCATCCTGCACGGCCGCGTGCCCCACGAGGACCTCCCTGCGGTGTACTCCGCGGCGCGGCTGACGCTGATCCCTTCGCTGTGTGGGGAGGGCACCTCGCTGTCGGCGCTGGAGAGCATGGCGTGCGGGACGGCGACCATCTGCACCTGGGTGGCAGGGCTGCGGGATCTCCCGGGCCCACACGCGCGCCCCGACGCGTACGCGCTCGCCCGCGCGATGCGAGAGATCTACGTCGAACGGGAGCGCGTGGGGGCCGAGCAGCGCAGACAGGTCGTCGAGACATACGGGCTCGGCGCGTGGCGCCGCGCGTGGGCGCGTGCGCTGGCCGCTGTGGGCGTCGCGGTGGGCGCCTCACCGCCCGAGGGGGCCTGAAGACGGCAAGGCCCCGGGGCCAGCCGGCCGGCGGCGCCTATCGCCCAAGGGCGAACGCCCGAGTGACGTAGGCGGCCATCTGATCGCGGCTGCATGTGTATTCGGGGTGGTAGCGGCCGTCGTCGTAGCCGCGCACGATATCGCGCTCGACAAGGTACTCGACGTACTTCCAGCACCATGCCGAGTCTGTATCAGGCGTAACGTCGGGGAAGGTGATGCCGGGCGGCTCGTAGTCGGCGAGGCCGGCCTCACCGGTGGGGGTCGCAATGGCGCGGGCGACGAATACGGCCATCTGGCCCCGGTCCACGGCGTACTGCGGACGGTAGCTGCCGTCGTCGTAGCCGCGGACGATGTCGTTGGCGGCCGCGTACTCGATGTAGCGGAATGCCCAGTGATCTGCGGGAACATCGGGGAAGGTGGGCTCGGACGGGCCGGGGGGGATGCCGGCGTCGCCGCCGGCGAGGGAGCGGGAGATGTAGACGGCCATCTGGTCGCGGGAGACAGTGACCGTGGGTCGGTAACGGCCATCGGGGTAGCCAGCGGCGATCTCCGCCCGCGCGCAGGCGAGGATGTCGGCGAGGGCCCAGTGATACCAGGGCACGTCGGTGAACGGGGTGGCGTGGGCCAGGTATCCAAGGGGCGGGATGGCGGTCCCGTTGGCGAGCCTCTGCTCCTGCGTCGAGAAGTTAGCGACGACCGAGATTCCCGAGGACCAGTTGGTGCGCTGGAGGGTGTGGTCGTCGGTGAGGAACTCGTGGGAGAGCATCTCGTCATATCCGAGCCGCCGCACCAGGGGGCAGACGTCCTGGTAGGTCTGGACAAAGCGCGCCTTGTGGCGCCCCCAAACCTCGGGGCTCAGCATGAACAGCGGCGGGGCGCCGTAGAGGACGTTGAACAGATCGCGCTGGTCCCACACCTCCGGCGCCTTGTTAGTGGAATCGCCCCAATACCAGTAAGAGACTGTGCAGTCATGGTAGACGAGCTCCCAGAGCGGCACCCTATAGTATGGCCCAACCTGGTACTTGAGGAAATCCTCGGTGGGCTCCACGTAGTCTATGAGGGTGTATCCACAGTCGGGGAGGCGGTAGGGGCCCAGGGACATCATGCCCTCGAAGTAGTGCAGGTAGGGAACGGAGGCGTCGAGCCCGGTCTCGCTGCCGGTGACGAGGCCCAGCTCCTCGCTGCAGAAGCGCAGCAGCTCCATCTTCCAGTGTCGGTCCTCGCCTCGGGTGGTCGGGTGCTCGGGGTGGTAGCACTCGCGCCACGGGGAGGCCGTGGTGGTGTCGAGGAAGCGGCACCGGTAGGGCGTGGTCGCGAGGTCGGCGGGGATCTGCTCTCGGGCGCGCGCGAGGCCGCGTGGGGAGCAGATAACGCCGCCGGGGTACAAAGTGTCCCCGTCGCGGATCACCCATCCCTCGAGGATCGTGCCGTCCGGCTTCAGCACCAAATCGTCTGGCCAACCCTCGTGGTTGGCCCACTCCGGCTCGCCGGGCGGCCACACGTCCTGGTAGATATCGTAGCGGCTGGTGAGCACGCCCGGTCGCTCGTTGAGGGCAGCGACGACGTCGGGCGTGCTTCCCTCGCTGAAGAGGATGCGCTCGATCCCCAGTGACTGCATCTCGTCCACGAGCGCCACTGGGTCTGTGTTGCCGTACCAGACGGGCGCCCACACATTTACCGCGCCGATGAGAAGATCTACATTGGGGTTCTCGGCTCGCTTATCGGCAAGAGACTTATATAGGCCAACCCCGCGCGCGTGCTCGCGATAGCGCTTAGCTTGCGACACATAGCCGCCGGACTCGAGGAAGACGTATGTGACCGACCGGTCATAGGCGAACTCGAAGCGAGAGGGCTCCCATAGCGGCCACACGCACAGGCGAGTGTTTCCGCCCTCGGCGGGCCGGCCGCAGGCCACGCGCATGTCATCGGGGCTATGGATGATCGCCATGACGCCGGGCCCGTACAGGCCCCGGGAGTGCCCGAACCAGGGCATCGCGACCCCGTGCCCGGAGTAGCCGATGAGCCAGAGCTGGTGGGGGTCAACGGTCTCGTCGTCGGCGGGATAGATGATGCCCTCGTTGAGCGGGATGACGAGGAAGTCGCCGGCCTCGGGGCGGAAGGGCCCGGGGAATGAGAAGGTCTCCATGGGGCCGGCGCCGCTGAGATCACAGCGAACCTCCGCCGCCGCGGTGGGGGTCTCCAGGCGGAGCTCCAGGTGGAGGTCGGTGGCAGGGAGCCACAGCTCCGCCGTGAGGCCCCGGCCGTCGGGCCGCGCGGTCGCGCCCATGACGACCGGCAGCTCCGAGAGCGGGAGCTGCTCGTATACCTGGCCAGTGCGGCGGTCGGTGACGGTGAAGGTGGAGGTGCCGGTGCTGAACACGACGTCGAGGAGGTCATTGCCGAACGGGATATCCTGGGCCGGACCGCGGATATCTATGAGGTTGCCTTCCTTCGTGAGAGAGAGGTCGTCGAACCACATCTCGCCGGGCCCCCAGCCGATGATGCGGGCCTGGATGGCTGCGCACCCCTCGGGGATGACGAAGTGAGTCAGCACCTCCTGCCAGTCGTGGCTCCCGCGTGTGCGGGCGGCCCCGAAGATCCAGTTGAGGACCTGGCCCTCTGCATCGTAGGTGACGACGCTGAGGTTGGTCTCACCGGCGACGCCCTCGCACTTGATCCAGCCGGAGAGTCGGAAGATGTCGCCAGCCGCCACCGGGATGCGCGCCGTCTGCCACATGGCCCAGTCTTGAGCGCCGGTGTGGGTGACGTGGAGGCAGTGCTCGCCGGAGCGGCCGGGGCTGACTCGCTGGACGGCGCCGACGCCGGGCTCGCGGGTCCACAGGCCGCCCCACGTGCCCTCGAGGGGCTCCTCGAAGCCGGGGTTAGCGAGCAGGTTGGGTGGGTCCGCGCGCAGGGGGGCCCAGCCCGCAGCGAGCACAAGGCAGAGCAGGCCGATCCGCAGGGCCATCATCTCTCGCCTCCCTTGAAAGACGTTCTCCGCGGGGTATTATACCGTATCGGGCGGACTCCTTCGGCTGGAGCTGAGAGGAGCGCGCGGCGGCGGGCAGAAGGCGGGGCACCACAGGCCGCCGGCCGCGGCGGCGGGAGGAGGGCCCATGGTGGGCGAGCGGTTCGCGTACGCGGTGAGCGATGGGTGGCTGCGGGACCTGGCCTCTGAGCCGACGCCAGGCGAGCCCTGGCCGTGCCTCCGCTGGGACGATCGCTTGCTCGATGACCAGGTGCGGTTCCTCGACGCCCAGCGCGAGCTCGGGGTTGACTACAACGTGGCATGGGGGCTGTTTGTCTCCCGGTCATGGCCGCCCGCCCTCAGGGAGGTCATTGACGGGCAACGGGAGGCGAGGCTCCGCGCCTTCGTCGAGGCTGCCCATGCACGCGGCGTCAAGGTGCTCACCGGGATGGGGGTGTACTCGTGGGGGTTCGACGAGATCATCGCGGAGGCGCCATCGGTGTCGGCCGGCGACCCGCACAACATGTGCGGCGCGCGTGTGGAGGCGTGGGAATGGCAGCGCCGAGTGCTGGACTTCGTGATGGATCCCCGCTGGGGGCTGGACGGGATCAGCCTGCAGTCCGCCGACCTCGGAGGGTGCCGGTGTGAGACGTGCTCCGCGCGCTCCCCCGCCGAGTACCACGCCGACCTCTTGGTCAGGTGCGCCGAGCACGTTCGGGCGAATCGGCCGGACTGGGTGATCGGCCAGGCCTCGTGGGGCATGAGGCTGGATGAGCCGGGTGAGCTCGAGCACATCCTCAGGATCGGTCGCGCTGTTGACTACATGATCGAGGTGAGGGAGCGGTCGGCCGAGGTGGGGCGCCGCGGGGAGCTGGTGCGCCAGCTCGAGTGCGCGTTCGGATCGGTGGGGGGCGTGTTCGTCGAGCCGCCGCAGCACTGGGATCGCCTGCGCTGGTTCCTCCCGTGCGGCCTGCGGTCGGCGCGCGCGCTCAGCGCGCTCTGGTGCGATGGTGGTCGCGCCTGCGAGTACTTCTACCGGCCCTTCGCTAACCCGGGGGAGGAGGTCTCGTGGCGTACCGGCGCGGCGATCCTGTCCTCCCCCACGATGCCTCCGGAGGAGGCTCTGGCGCAAGCCGTCGCCGCGGTGTATGGCGTCACCGGGGCCGAGCGAGAGGTGCTGCGCGACTGGTACGCGCGCGCTGAGGACGCCTACTTCGACCGCGCCGACTTCCTGGTGGGCCAGGGGCCGCTCTCATTGGAGCCACTGGTCTGGGACGAGGACCCAGGGGCGGCGGGGCCGCCAGTGTACTTGCTGGAGCGTATGACGCGCCAGGCGCGGCGCGAGTACCGTCGCGCGCTGGCCGGGCTTCTGGGGGAGATGGAGGCGATGGCGATCCCGAATGCCCAGGCGAGAGAGCGGACGCTGGCCGCGCTGGCCGGCGCGCTGCGGGAGCTCGCGGCGCTCGTCTGAGGAGGTGCGCAGGATGATAGAACCGCAGTTCCGGAGGTCGGGTACCCTGTGGTACGTCGGCGACGGGCTGATCTGGGACCAGCACCCGCCTGCGCGCCGACGGCAGCCGGGCCGGCCGCTGGAGTGCTCGTGCCGGCTCTACGTCTACAACCCGGGCCACCGAACCGCGAAGGGAGTGGCGCGCTTCTACCACCCCGACCGGCCGCCGACGGAGGCGCGACTCTCGGTCCCCGCTGGGCGGCTGACCATCCTCGAGGTCTCGGCGCTGCCGGGGGTTCCGCACAACCAGTCCTTCTGGCTCGCCGTCGAGTCGGACGCGCCTGTGTTCCCGCAGATGGTGCACGAGGACTACACCGGGTGGGACCCGGTCCCGGACGCGCTGGTCTCGATCGCCCCATACCCCGGCCCGCTCGAGGACGAGCGCCGATGGGTGTTCCCGGACTGCTACCAGAGCGACCCGACGCAAGGCTGGTTCGAGCGCGAGACGCTGACCATCCTGAACCCCGGAACCCGGCCGGCCGCGGTGCGTGTGCGCTATCTGCTGCGCAACCGCGAGCCGGGGGCAGAGGAGGAGGTACGGGTGCCGCCGGGGCGGGTGGCGCAGCTCGATGTCTGGCGGCGGACGCCCCGCCTGCTGGGCCAGCCGGACGGCCCGCCCGTGCACGTCGTGGGTGACTATGCGGTGCGGCTGGACTCGGATGCGCCGGTCGTTGCTCAGACGACGCGGCGCGCTCGGTGGGTGGGGAATCCAGCAGTCGTGGGCGCGCGGAGCACGATGGGGGTGCCGCTGCGCGGGCGCGGGAGGCGCCTCTGGTACTACCCGGGCGGCGGGGTGTGGGACCGCGGCATCCTGCCGCGGGCGCGGCCGTCTGACCATCCGCTCCACCAGTGTGACAACACCTGGAACCTGCTCTTCATCAACAACGTCAGTGAGACAAGCGCGGCGGATGCGACCATACATTTCCACGCGCCGGATGGCAGCCGGACCTCGGTGAGCGAGCTGGCGGTTCCTCCGCTCAGGTCTGCGCTGTGCTGCTTGCACGGGGCGCCGTATTTGGGGCGAAACGTGAGCGTAGACAGCCCGTTCGCGCTAAGCGTGGAATCAGAGGGGTGGGTCGTGCCGGAGATGACGTGCGCGGAGTTCGAGATGTGGAGCCAGGTCTGCCCCGGCGCCATGTCGGCGGTGAACTTCCACCCAGGCCCCCTGCGTGAGGAGCAGACGTGGTGGCTTGGGGTAGGCATCGCCGGGGGCAGCGATGAGAGACAGACGGAGTGGACTCAGAGCTATCATCTCTTCAATCCGGGCCCTGGCCCCGCCCGCGTGGAGCTGAGCTTCCTGGGCCTGGGAGAGCACGGGCCGCAGGCGCCGCGCGAGGTGTTGCTCGCGCCCGGGGCGGTGGCATGCGTCGAGCTCGGGGAGGCGGATGGGCTGCCCGGCCATCGGCCTTTCGTGGTGCGGGCGACGGCTGACAGGCCGTTCTGTGCGCAGGCCTTCACGCGGGCGTTCACGAGGGGGCTGCCCCACACCCGCGCTATGTTCTCGATCATGGGCGTGGCGATGGATCTGGGAGGGTAGGAGTGGCGAGCTTCCGCGTGGTGACGTACGAGCCAGGGCTGCTGGGCGGCATGTGCTCGGTGTACAACGAGGAGACCGCGCGCGAGCCGCACATCGCGGCGATGACGCCAGAGAGATTCGGCGAACTCGTGAGCGCGAAGCCATGGTTCGACCCCACAGGGCTGCTGGTGGCGGTCTCCGGCGGGCAGGTGCTCGGCTGGGTGCACGCATGCCTCGCCCCGGGGAGCGAACCGTGGCAGGACCCCGACGCGCCGGTCGCGCGCATTCGCATGCTGCTTTTCCCACGGGACCGGCTGGAGGTCGGCGAGGCGCTGGTCGCCGAGGCGGTCGCCTGGCTGAGCGCCGCCGGTTGGACAGAGATAGAGGCCATGGACGCGAAGGCAGGATATCCGTTCTACCGCGGGTTGTGGATGGGTGGGGAGCCGATGTGCCCGGCCACCCTGCCCCACGTGCAGGCGGTGCTGGAGGTGGCCCAGTTCACGACTAGACAGACCTCCCTCTTCATGGTGGCGGAGCTAGCCGGCGCAAGTGATGTCCCCCTGCCGGGGGGACTGGAGCTAGTCGAGTCGCCGGCCCACATGGCGCATGAGCCCATGCGCCAGTCGTGGGTCGGGTTCCGGCCGATGTGGATGCGAGCCATGCAGGGGACGGAGGAGGTCGGGGCCGTCGGCTGGGCGCTGCTTCCGCAGGTGGCAGAGAAGCTGGGCGCGCCGTGTGTGAGCATCTGGGCGCTCTCAGTGAAGGAGGACCATCGGCGGCGAGGGATCGCCACCGCGCTGGTGTCACGGGCACTTAGGCGGGCGACGTCCCTTGGGGCCCGATTCGCCTCTGTTGGCACTCAGCTCTGGAACCGGCCGGCCCAGGCGACATACGCCAGATTGGGATTTAGGCCATACTGCATCTTGGTCGGCCGCACACGGAACGAAGGCGCGGCCAACCCCTAAGCGCAGGGTCACCCCCAGTCAGGCGCGCTGGCGCCTGGCGCAGGCGTCGTCGGCCTTCGCACCTGAGGTGAGGCTGCTACATCGCCAGGATCTTGTCGAGGGCGAGGGAGGTATTGGCCAGCCGCGCCTCGGGCGCGTGCGCATAGTGGGGGATCATCTCCGCGATCAGGTAGCCGTCGTAGCCGACCTCGCGCAGAGCCTTCATCACCTCCGGCCAGTTGACATCACCCTCGAGCAGGTCCACGAACCCATCGAGGGTGCCGACCGCGCGGCGGAAGTCCTTGACGTGGACCTTCTTGATGCGCGGGCCGAGGATGCGGATCCAGTGCTCGGGGAGGCCGATGGTCAGGAGGTTGCCCACGTCGAGGAACCAGCCGAGGTACTCGCTGCCGAAGCGGTCAACGAAGTCCCGCGCCTCCAGCGGGCTCAGGAACATCTTGTTCCAGACGTTCTCTAGCCCGATGGCGACCTTGTGCCGCTCCGCGACAGGCACCAGGTCCTCCATCGCCTCCTGGACCCGCGCCAGGGCCACGTCGTAGGGGACGATCTCCATGGCGGGGTTGAAGAACACCTCGACCGCGCCGGGGACGACCAGAATGCCGGTGGCGCCGAGCTGGTGCGCCACCTCCAGGCACTTCCTCACGGCTGCCTTGCCCCGCTCGCGCGTGCCGGGGTCGCTGGCGGTGAGCGGCGTCTCCCACAGCGCGCCCGTGGTGACCGAGGCCGCCTCGATGCCCGCAGCGTCCATCGTCTTGCGGAGCTTCGCGACGTCGGCCTCGGTGATGTCCAGGCTGAGGGGCCCCTCGGGGAAGAGGCACACCTCGAGGCCCTGGTAGCCGAGCTCCTTCGCCTCAGCCACCGCGGCGGCGAAGTCCTTCTTGCCCTCCAGTCCGCCGGGGAACGACCAGTAGTTGATGGCCTTCTTCATGGGCTTGTCTCCTCTCGCTTCCTCCGTGCCGCGACGCCTCCGGCTGGTTCCACGCGGCCGGCACGGCACCTGCCGGCGTCGGCCGCAGGTGCCGCGTGGTCCGGCGGGAAAGAGATCGCCCATGGGCCCGCCGCCGCTCGAGGTCGGACAACGATTGCGCCTCCGGCTCGTCTCCCTTGCGGCCGGGGGAGAGGCCGTCGGCCGGCACGAGGGGATGGCGGTGTTCGCCATGTGGGGGTGCCCGGGGGACGAGGCGGAGGTGGAGATCAC
>CAYLPT010000200.1:0-20315 GCA_964385645.1 uncultured bacterium | reverse complement strand
CCTCCGAGTGCCGCCGCTGGATCTCCTGCAGCCCCGCCTGGAGCGTCTCGCCTGCCTGGGCCGCTCGCTCCGGCAGCCGCTCTCGCACTATGAGGTCGAGGTTCGCCAGCGCCGCGGCAACACAGATCGGGTTGCCCGTGTGCGTGCTCGTCATGCTGCCGGGCGGATACTGGTCCATCAGCTCCGCGCGGCCGATCACCGCGGACAGGGGCAGCCCGCCGGTGATCGCCTTGCCGCAGCAGACCAGATCGGGCACGATCCCATAGTGCTCGAAGCCCCACATCCTGCCGGTCCGGCCGAAGGCCGCCTGCACCTCGTCCATCACCAGCACGATGTCGTGCGCGCGGCACCAGGCCGCCAGCTCCTGCGCATACTCCCTCGGCAGGAAGGCCGCGCTCCCACCCTGATAGGTCTCCACAATCACGCCCGCGATCCGCTCTGGCCCGAAGCCCTTCTTCTCGAGCGTGCGCAGGAAGTGGCCGAAGCCTGTGTCGGCGCAGCGGAACCCGTCCGGGAACGGCGCCTGCACCATGTCCGGGTCAAGGTTGACTATCCATTCCTTGAGCGCCGGCGTCCCGCCGATCATCTGCGCGCCCAGCGTCCGGCCGTGGAAGGCGCCCTCGTAGCTGACAATGGCGATCTTGCGGTCACCGCCGACCGCGCGCCCTTGGGTGCGCGCAAGCTTGATCGCGCACTCAACGGCCTCCGAGCCGGTGGTGAGGAGGAACACCTTCTCGAGGGGCGCGGGCGCCAGCTCCGCCAGCCGCTCCACCAGCCTGGCCCTTAGCACGCTCGGGAAGCAGTAGTTGTGGTGCAGCCCGGCCCTGGCCTGCGCGCAGATCGCCTCCGTCACCTCCGCCCGGCCGTGGCCCGCGCTCGCCACGAGCACGCCGGAACTCCAGTCAATCCACGTGTTCCCCCACGCGTCGTGGACCTGGAAGCCCTCCGCGCGGTCCCACACGATCGGCGGCTGACCGCGCATCGAGCGCGGCTCCCAGCGCCGCAGCGCCTCCAGGATGGGGAGGCTCTCCGGCGGCGGGATGTCGGTCCGGATGCGGCGGAACCTCGTCTCCACCCTGGGCACGCGTCGGGGGACAACGCTCTCCTCGCTCACGATTCGGCTCCTTGCGGCGGCCCCGCCCGCCCCTCGGTTTCCACCGGGCGGGCCGGGTTCCTGTGCCGCGGGGGCAGGGACTCGCTCGCGGGGGGTGAACCCTAAGGCACGCCACCCGCGAGGCGCCGGATGCCGCCCACCCTGATCCTGCACACCGCCGACCTGCACAACCGCCTCAGCCCTGCTGCCGCCCGCCAGTTGGCGGGCCTCAAGCGACAGCGGCCGGCCACCCTGCTGCTCGACGCCGGGGATGCGGTGGCCGCGGGCAACCTCACCCTTAGCCTCGCGGGAGAACCCATCCTCCGGCGCATGACTGAGATCGGCTACGACGCCATGGCGATGGGCAACCGCGAGTCCCACCCCAGCCGCCGCCTCCTCGCCCGCAAGCTGCGCGACGCGGGCTTCCCGGTGCTGGCCGCCAACCTGCGGGCGAGGGCCGGCGAGCCGCCGGCCTGCGTGCGGCCGCACATCGTCCTTGAGGGCCCAGGCGGCCTGCGGGTGGCGGTGATGGGCCTGGCTCCCCAGATGACCCGGCCGCGCTCCCTCTGGGCCCGCGCGGTGGACTACGTGTTCGACGACCCGGTCGAGACCACCGCGCGCCTCGCGCCCGAGCTGCGCCGGGAGGCCGACCTCCTGGTGTGCCTGTCGCACTGCGGCGATGAGGTGGACCGGCGGCTGGCCGCGCTGGCGGAGGTGGACCTCGTGCTGGGCGGCCACACCCACCGCGACCTCGTCGAGCACGAGCCTGGCCGCGCTGCCATCATCCACCCGGGCCACCACGGCAGCCACGTCGCCTGCACCGAGATCGCCGGCCGCGGCGAGGTGGTGTGCGCGCTGCGGCCCCTGGAGTCCGGGCTGTGAAGGCGCCGCGCCGGCCGCTCGATCGCTGGTGGGTGCGGGCGCTCGTCGCCGCCTGGATCATCGCGGTGGTGACGATCTACTTCCGCCTCCAGCTTCTGCGCCTGCTCGAGATCGCCGGCCGCTGAATCTGCACCCTTGTGCAGGGCGAGCGTCCCCACGCCCGCCGCCCCTCCCCAGCCCCCTACTTCCTCACATGCCGGGTGTCGGTCACCCGCAGCTCCCGCGCCACGCGCTTGGGCCGGGAGCGCCGGCGAAGCCGCTCCAGCAGCTCCTCGTACTCGCTGCGCTTGATGGGGATGCGGACCCGCTCCTCCTTGTGGCTGGACAGGATCATCGCATTCGCCAGCTCGACCGACCATAGCCCCTCTGCCCCTGGCGCCACCAGCTCCTCGCCGTAGAGGATCGCGCGGCAGAAGTTGCGCGTAATCGAGATGTGGCCCGTCTCCCGCTGCTCGAGGGACACTGGCACGAGCTTGCTGGGTGGCGCGGCCCACATCTCCGTGCTGGTGAAGGTGAACTCCCGGATCGGCGTCTCCAGTTCCCAGAAGCGCAGCCCCTGCTCGTCCAGCAGGATCTTGCCCCGATCTCCCACGATCTCGATGCGATCCACCTGCGGCGCCTCGATCGTCCCCGCGTAGATGTATCCGTGCGCCCCGTTCTCGAACTCCACCAAGGCGAACGCTTCGTCCTCCACCTCGATCTCGTGCAGGCGCGTCCGGGTGCGAGCCTGCACGAACCTGGGCAGCCCCGCCAGCCAGGTGAAGGCATCGAAGCCGTGGGGCGCCTGGTTCAGCAGCACGCCGCCGCCCTCGCCCCGCCAGGTGGCCCGCCACCCGCCCGAGTCGTAATATGCCTGCGTCCGGTACCAGGCCAGGATGGCGCTCGTTCGCACCAGCTCACCCACCCGGCCCTCCTTGATGAGGCGGCGGGCCGCCCGGAACTCCGGCTGAGTGCGCATCTGGTGCATCACCCCGAACACCTTCCCGCTGCGCTCGGCCGCCCGGATCATCTCGCTCGCGGCCTTCACGGTCACCGCAATGGGCTTCTCGCTGAGCACGTGCAGCCCCCGCCGAAAGGCGTCCATGGCGACCACCGGGTGGTCGTAGTGGGGTGTCGCGATCAACACCGCGTCCACCAGGCCCGAGTCGAGCAGCTCGGTGTGCTTGTGGAAGTGTGGAACGCCGTAGCGCTCGCCCACCTCCTTCGCCACCGCGGGCTCCGCGTCGCACACTGCGGCCAGCCGCGCGACATCGAGCTCGTGCATGTACGCGCAGTGCCCCTGCCCCATCCCGCCGACCCCGATGACGCCGATGCGAACCTTGTCCATCGCTGTGCCTCCGGCCCTCTGTTGGCCCACCATCTTCGCCGCCCCCCGCCGGCCTGCCTCGTCAGATCGCCACGCCCGCCGCCCGCAGCACCGTGACCAGGGCCACCCACAGCCCCTCGCTGGCGAAGTCGCCGATGATCAGCCCGATCGCCAGGGGCGCGGTCCTCCGGAACAGCCGCAGCCCTCCGTAACGGATCGCTAGCACCTTGAGCGCCCAGCCGATCAGGAAGGGCTGGAAGAACCAGTGCATCCCCCAACAGTTCGCGGCCAGGTATCCGATCGGGTGGAAGGGCCACCACCAGAACCGGAGCCGCAGCAAGCCCAGCACCACCGTCACCGCGGCGCCCGCGCCCATGGCGATGGTCCCCGAGGGGTTGAAGCTGGAGGGCGAGGTGAGGTGGGTGAAGATCATCGTGCCGTTCGCCCGCAGTTGCCCGCCCAGCCAGCCCCAGGTGGAGGCCCGGGTGTCGAAGAAACCGTAGTGGTACATGCCCCGCATCATCACATAAAGCCCGGCGACCAGCGCCACCAGGAAGCCACCCACCAGCGCGAGGAACAGCGGTCGGGAGGGGATGCGGGCCGAGTCGGCCACCTTGAGCGCCTCCAGGCTGTTGCCGGTGCACACCTCGAAGGACTCGCCGAAGCCCGGGAAGTAGCTCCACCGCGTGGCATACAGGGTCACGATCTCCTGGGGCCGGAACACCGCGCTGCCGAAGGGTACCACGATCATGCTATCCACGATCAGGGGGAAGGGGATGAACCCCAAGCCCGTCTCCGCCCGCAGCCGCGCCCAGACGACGTAGTTCGCCACGATCAGGCCCACGATCGCCATGCCGACGATCACCCGCGCCCCAGCCGCCCAGCAGAAGTACACCAGGAACCCGAAGGAGGCCAGGAAGCCGACCCAGGCCCAGCGGTAGGTGAGAGGCGCGTCCGGGTCCTGGGGATCGGGCTTGCCGGAGAGCGCGAGCCGCAGCGAGCGGCCCAGGTGGCGGCGCCCGATCCAGAGCGTCCATCCCAGCACGGCGAGCACCGCGCCGCCCCCCTGGAAGGTGGGGGCGGGGAAGGTGCTGCCCCACCACTCCTCGGGGCGCTGGGGGGTGGCGCCCGCGGCGATGGCGGCGACGGTGAGCCCCACGCGGACGAACCAGAAGAACCAGCAGGAGAAGGAGAGCTCCTTTGGGATGAGGTAGGCCACCGCGATCATCCACGGCACTAGCCACAGCTCCCACGCCCCCAGCCCCGCGATCGGCCCCGTGGGCTGCCACTGGATAACGGTGGCCCCGCTCAGGGGCAGGTCGGGGATCGCCGGGAAGATCGCCGCCAGCCGGCTCAGGCTGGTGAGCCCGAACGAGAACAGGAAACCCACCCAGAACACCAGCACCAGCGGTAGCCGCGCCCCACGCCCCTGCCCCCGCCCCTCCTGCACCACCTCCAGCGGCACCTGCGCGAGCGGAAACGACAGCCGCTCGTGTGCAATCCACTGCCGCCGCAGCAGCACCATCACAAACAGCGTCGAGAGGAAGAGCGCCACCATGAACGAGGACCACGCCGCCAGCGGGGTGAGCCAGTGCGACCAGGGCGCCGCCGCGGCGCCGAGGAAGAACCCCTCCACCACCTCCGGCTCGTTCGGAGAGAACCAGGTGGGCACGTGGTGCAGGAAGGTCGTCTCCCACTCCGGGATGGCGCGGGCGACGTAGTGCCAGGTCACCACCGTCGGCAGCATCCAGCCCAGGATGCCGTGGGTCACCAGCGGCGCCCCGACGACGACGATCCCGTACAGCGCCAGCAGCTCCCGCCGCGAGAGCGCGCGCCAACCGAGCCTCCCGATCACAGGGTTGAGAGCGGTCAGCGCGAACAGGATCACCAGGGGCGCTGTGCCCGGCACCCCCGAGGCGAACATGTACGTCGCCCCGTAGAGCAGCTCGCCGTAGAAGGCCGCCGGCGCGCACAGCACAAGCAGCGCCAGCGACAGGGCCACCACGCGGCCCGTCACCGCACCCTCGCTCCGGCCTCTGCCTCCCTTCGTCTCAGCCACGGCCCCCTCCCGAGGGCGGCCGGGGTATGCGCCCTTGCCGGCGGCATATCTGCCAGCCGCGGGCGGGGCCGGCTTCCCCGGCGAAGCCGGCCCCCAGTGGCCCGGTTCTTCACCCCGGCCCTGGGGCTCACCTTCCCGGCCGGCGCGCTTGACGCCGCGGCCCCTCTCGCGGACAATCGGGCCGCCGGCCAGGTCTGCCTGACCGCCAGGCCGGGCGAAGTCACGCCGCGCACGGAGGCGCATCATGCTCTGTCGCACCACGGCGGTCGTCCTCGTCACTCTCTGTGTGCTCGCCGCGGGCTCTGCCGGCGCCTGGCACCATCCCTTGTACCTGCCCGGCGATGGCTACTGGGCGGCGCGCCTCCGGGTGGAGATCACCAACGCTCATGATCGCGACGCCGCGGGGGCGCCCGTGGACCTCGCCGTAGGCCGGGGGCCCGGGAAGGCCGACTTGGTGGGCGCGGAGGCGGGCGCGGTCCGCGTCGTGAACGCCGAGGGCGCGGAACTGCTCTTCGCGCTGTACGACCCCGCGGGCGCGCCCGTGAGGCGGGGCCCCATTCCCGAGGGGGCGACCCTCGTCTTGCCGGCCGAGTGCCCGGCGGGAGGGGCGGTCTCATACTACGTGTACTTCGACAACCCCGGGGCGTGGGCCGTGCCCGACTTCCTGGAGACCTCCCTTACCGTGCGCAACGGCGGCCTGGAGCACGGCGAGGGCGACGCGCCCACAGGCTGGCGACACGACCCGCCCGACGCGCAGCGCGAGGCCTCTTGGACTACCGAGAACCCGCGCTCCGGCTCCCGCTGCCTGAAGACCACGGTCGCAGAGGGCGCGCAGTGGAGCTGGATCTCGACCCGCCAGAGCGGCATCCACATCATCGGCGGCGCCCGCTACGTCATGCGCGGCTGGGTCAGGGCGGAGGGCGTCGAGGGAGACGCCGGCTGGTACCTCCACGTGGGGAACGACGCGAACCCCATGGCCATCAACCACATCCTCAGCGGAGGCGGCGGGATCTATGACTGGAAAGAGGTCTCCTTCGAGTTCACCGCGCCCGCGGATGCCGATCAGGCGAGCCTCGGCACCGTGCTCTGGGGCACCGGCGTCGCCTGGTTCGACGACGTATCCCTCGAGTGCCTCGACCCGCCTCTGCTCACCGCCTCGGCGGCCCCGCCCGAGCGGCTCACCCTCACCGGAGTCGGCGCCGACGCGCCCTGGTACGATGATGACCCCGGCGATGACGTGCAGTGGGAGTTCCGTTGGCCGGCGACCCTGGTGAATGTGGCCGACGCCCCCTCCGGGCTCACCCAGGTGGATCTCGCGCGGGTGCTCGGCCGGCCGGGGATGGAGCTCAATGAGGACAGCCTCCGGGTGACCGAGGATGGCACTCCGCTGCCCGCCTACCGGGTGGGCGGTTCTCTGCTCGTGGCGGGTGAAGCCGCGCCCCAGAGCGTGACCACGTGGTACCTGTACCTCTCCCGCGACGAGCGCATACCGGCCGCTCCGGGGGCCGATTACGCGGGTCTGCTTGAGAGCCCCGTCAACCTGATACAGAACCCGAGCTTCGAACTCGGCGACCCGCTCCCCGAGGGCTGGCGTGCGTCGGACCCAACGGGGGCCATGCTGACCCTCGATGCGCCCGGCAAGTTCGGCGAACGCTGCGCGCGCATTGACTTCCCGGATGAGGGCGAGAAGTCGTGGCTCGGCTGGACGCAGGATGTCGCCGTCGAGCCGGGCGCCAGTTACCTCTACGCGGCATGGGTGAAGTGCCAGAACCTCCACGACGGCGATGTGCGCATCTACGCCCACTACCGCAACGCGGCCGGCGAGCTGTGCGAGACCCAGCAGTACGCGGACGCGGGCCCATCCATTAGCGGCGCCACCGACTGGACGCTGCTGTCCGGCGTGTTCCACATGCCGCCCGACTGCGTCAACTTCCAGATCCACCTCACCATGAACGCCCGCGGGACGGTGTGGCACGATGGCGCGGTCGTCGTGCCCGTCTCCCGCGCGAATGTCGGACGCCTGGAGTGCCGCGAGGAGCCCCCCGGCGTCTCCATCTGGCCGGTCAACGCCCTCGTCAAGGTCTTCGCCGACGACCCCCAGCCGGCCGCGCCCGCGCCGGCCCGCATCAGCGCAGCCCGCAATGAGAAGGAGCCGCTCCAGATCGCCTTCCGCAGCGCCGAGACCCTTCCGGGCGTGAGGGTCGAGGTTGACCCTCCCGCCGGCCCGGGCGGGTTCCGCCTCGAGGAGGTGGAGATCGCGGTGGTGGGCTATGTGCCCGTGGACCACCCGACGAACTACTACTGGAGCGCTTTGCCGGCCTGGCGCCGCAAGATCCCCGCCTCGGCGCCGGCCTGCGACGGCTGGGCGGGGCTGTGGCCCGACCCGCTGCTGCCCACCGACCGCTTCGACCTCGCGCCTGGCGTGACGCAGCCGGTGTGGATCACCCTGAGCGTGCCCCGGGGCGCGCCGGCGGGCGAGTACGAGGGCCGGGTCAGGCTGCTCCGCGGCGACGCCGTGCTGACGGAGCTTCCCTTCACCGTGCGCGTGTGGGACTTCGAGCTGCCAGATGAGCCCGCCCTGGCCGCCGTCTACGACGTGCGCTTCGGCGACTTCTGGGGCGAGCCGGGTAAGTCCCGAGCCGAGGTCCATGCCGAGATCGTGGAGCGCATGGCCGCCAACCGCCTGTGCCCGGACGCCGTCTGGCCCGAGCCGATCGTCAACTACCAGGACGGCGTGGTCAGCACCGACTTCTCGGCCCACGACGCGGCGGCCGCGCGCTACTTCGACGAGCTGCACCTGCCCCACGCTTACACCCCCTGGCAGTTCTACCTCTTCGGCTGGGGCCACCCGCCGTACGAGAAGTGGGGCGAGGCCCCTTACGAGGGCGCTTATCCCTACGACGACGCCGACCCCGGCCAGCTTCGCCCCGAGTTCAAGCAGGCCTATCAGGCCTGCCTGCGCGCTTACTGGGAGCATATGAAGGAGAGGGGCTGGGCTGACCGGGTCATCCTTTACATCTCGGATGAGCCCTGCTACTGGAATCCCCGCATCATCGAGCAGATGAAGGCCCTCTGCCAGATGATCCACGAGGTTGACCCCGACATCCCGATCTACGCCAGCACCTGGCACCACGTGCCCGAGTGGGATGGCTATCTGACCGTGTGGGGCATCGGGCACTACGGGATCGTTTCCCCGGAGAAGATGGAGGAGCTCCGCGCCCGGGGCGACCGCATCTACTTCACGACCGATGGGCAGATGTGCACCGATACGCCCTTCTTAGCGATCGAGCGCCTGCTGCCCCACTACTGCTTCCATTACGGGGCCGAGGCATACGAGTTCTGGGGAGTGCCCTGGTACACTTACAATCCCTATGAGTACGGCTGGCACGCCTACATCCGCCAGAGCGACCAGCCCGGGGTGACCGGGTGGGTGCGCTACCCGAACGGTGACGGCTTCCTGCTCTACCCCGGGGGCGTGATCGGCCACGACGGGCCGGTGAGCTCGCTCCGCTTCGAGCAGGCCAGGGAGGGGGTCGAGGATCACCTCTACCTCAGCGCGCTCTCTGAGCTGGTGGCGCTGGCGGCCCAGGAGGGCCGCCCCTATGCGGAGGGCGAGGCCGCGCTCGCGCTCGCTCGGGAGCTGGTGCCGGTGCCCAACCCCGGGGGCCGCTACTCAACACAGATCTTGCCCGACCCGGCGGCCCTCTTCCTGGCCAGAGAGGCGGTCGCCCTCGCCTTGGAGCGCGGCCGCCCTTTTGACGATGTCGCGGCAGGCCACTGGGCGTACCGGGAGATCCTGGCCTGCCGCGACGCCGGCATCGTCTCCGGATTTCCCGACGGCACCTACCGACCCAGCCTCCCCGTCTCCCGCGATCAGATGGCGGTGTTCATCTCCCGGGCGATGGCGGGCGGCGATGCGAGCATCCCCACCGGGCCGGCGACGGCGACCTTCGAGGACGTGCCCAGCGACCACTGGGCGTACAAGTACGTGGAGTATGCGGTGGCCCATGCCATCGTACAGGGCTACGACGCGGTGACCTATGCGCCGACGCTGGCGGTGGACCGGGCGCAGATGGCGGTGTTCGTGGCGCGGGGTATGGAGGGCGGAGATGAAGGCGTGGCCGATCCCCCGGCCGAGCCGCGCTTCCCCGACGTGCCGGCCGACCACTGGGCCTATCGCTGGATCGAGCACTGCGCGGCTGAGGGCGTGGTGGCGGGCTACCCGGACAGCACCTATCGGCCCGACGTGGCGGTCAGCCGCGACCAGATGGCGGTGTTCGTGCAGCGCGCCTTCCGGCTGCCGATGTAGGAGGGGCCTCTCCGGCGGGCGCGCGCCTCTGCCTGCACGCCCGAGGGGCCAGGCCGGCCGCTGGAGGACGGGCTGCAGCGGTGACGAACTGGAGGGGGTCGGGGCGGTCGTCCGGCCCCGCACGACCATGTCCCGCGACCAGCTCATCGCCAGGCTCACCGAGGCCTTCTCGGATCGCCAGCTCCACCTCGTCGGGGGCTGCCTGCGCGACGAGCTGCTCGGCCGGCCCAGCCGCGACCTCGACCTCGCCACCGACGCCCTCCCGGATGAAGTCCGCCGCCGCGTCGAGCCCTGGGCCGACGCGGTCTGGCTGGTGG
Source organism: uncultured bacterium (assembly GCA_964385645.1). Lineage (GTDB taxonomy): Bacteria > Armatimonadota > Hebobacteria > Hebobacterales > Hebobacteraceae > CAYLPT01. The sequence goes on along the minus strand of CAYLPT010000200.1, from coordinate 10,349 downwards.
GTGAGAAGTTCGGCACCGTGGGCCTCGAGTACGCCGGCGTGAAGGCCGAGATCACCACCTTCCGCACCGACACCTATGACGGCATCTCCCGCAAGCCCGAGGTCGCCTTCGGCTCCGACCTCGCCGCCGACCTGGCGCGGCGCGACTTCACCATCAACGCCATGGCCCGCGACCTCCACACCGGCAAGCTTGCGGACCCCCACGGCGGCCGCCGGGACCTGCGGGAGCGCAGCATCCGCTTCGTCGGCGAGCCCGCGGCCCGCATCGCCGAGGACCCGCTGCGCATGCTGCGCGCGGTCCGCTTCTGCGCCGCCCTCGGCTTCGAGCTCGACCCTGCCGCGGCCGCCGCCATCGCCGGCGCCGCCGATGAGCTGTGCCGCATCTCCCACGAGCGCATCCGCGACGAGCTCGACGGCGTCCTGCTCTCCCCCCATCCCGCCGAGGGCCTTCGCCTCATGCTGAGCCTCGGGCTCGCCCGTCACGCCCTGCCCGAGCTTCTCAACCTGCACCTGCCCGAGCCCACCCGCCACCACATGAAGGACCTTCTCGACCACACCCTCGACACCGTCGCCCACGTGCCGGCGCGGCTCGCCCTCCGCTATGCCGCGCTCCTGCATGACATCGCCAAGCCGGAGACCCTCTCCGAGGATGAGGGCGGCGTCCACTTCTACCGCCACGAAGTCATCGGCGCCGAACGCGCCCGCGAGGTCCTCAGGCGCCTCCGTCAGCCGGAGAGCCTCGTCGAGGAAACAGTCCTCCTCATCCGCCACCACCTGCGCATCCCCTACTACCGCCCCGAGTGGTCTCCCTCCGCGGTCCGCCGGCTCATGTACGACCTGGGGGACCGCCTCGAGGACGCCATCGCCCTGGCCGACGCGGACGTGCGGGCCAGCGAGCCCTCGGACTACCCCGACTTCGCCCGCCGCCTCGAGGAGCTCAGGCGCAGGGCCGCAGAGATCGGCGAGGCGGGCGACCTGGCGCGCATGAGGCCCCTGCTGAACGGCGAGGAGGTGATGGCCCTGCTGGGCATCGCACCCGGCCCGCGGGTGGGCGAGGCGCTGCGGTTCCTCCTCGAGGAGCAGATCGAGGGCCGGGTGAGCACTCCAGAGGAGGCGAGGGAGGCGCTCCGGCGGCGCTTCCGCCCGGGCGCCGCCGAGGGCTGAGGAGGGCCGCTTCGGCGGCCGAACGCCGTGTCGCCCGGAGGGCCCGCGCGGTGTGCCGGCGCCGGCCCAGTCCGCCGCGCGCTTGGTTGACAGCTCACCGGGGCCTGGCTATCATTGCCTGGCGGGCGCCCGCGCCTGCTGTGAGGCGGGGGTGCGCTCACCTGCAATACCCCCAGTTCGCAACCCAGCCAGAGACAAGCGATGACTGACAGCGCGACCACCGAAGACGCCCGCGAGGCCTCCCACAGAGACCGCATACCTCCTGCCGAGGCCCCCGCCGGCCCCGCCCGGCTGGGCATTGACATCGGCGCCGAGACCATCAAGGCCGTGGTCGTCCGCGGCCGGGAGGGCGCCGAGTTGGGCCGGCTGCCCGTGCAGGGCCGGCCCCTGGAGCGCGTCCGAGACTTCCTGGCGCGGGTGAGGGAGGCGGGCGAGACGCGTCCCCTGGTTGGGGTCACGGGCAGCGGCGCGCCCCAGGTGGCGGCGCTCCTGGGCCTGGCGCCCGTGGACGAGCCCAACGCCATCGCCGCCGCCTGCCACCTGCTGCACCCCGGCGCCCGCACCATCATCGAGATGGGCCGGGAGACCCAGAAGCTCCTGCGCTTCCAGCGGGACGAGGTCGCCGGGCGGCTGCTGCTCGACGACGCCGTGCTCAGCAGCAAGTGCGCCGCCGGCAGCGGCTCCTTCCTCAACCACATGGCCCGCCGGCTCAACTACCCCTCCGTCGAGGAGTTCGCCCGCGTCGCCCTGGAGACCGAGAACCCCGCCACCCTCTCCGGGCGCTGCGCGGTGTTCACTGAGTCAGACATCGTGCATCTCTACCAGAAGGGCACCCCGCGGGAGCGCATCGCCGCCGGCGTCCACCAGGCCATCTGCCGCAACTACCGGGCGGCGATCGCGCGGGGCCGGGAGCTCGAGGATGACATCCTGTTCATCGGCGGCGTCTCCCTCAATCCCGCGGTGCACAAGTACCTGGCGCAGGAACTCGGGGTCCCCGAGGACCGCATCATCGTCCCCCGCCAGAGCCTGCTGCTGGGGGCCGTGGGGGCCGCGCTCCGGGCGGAGGCGGAGCTCGACCTCGCGGCCGCGCTGGAGGCGCTCGAGGAGCAGATCGCGCGGCCCCTCGACTATCAGGGCGCCGAGCCGCTGCGGCTGGTCCGCTCCCAAATGCTCAGCGCCCGCGGGGCGCCCCGCGACGTGCCCAGGCTGGTGCCCGTCGCCGCCTTGGGCGTGGACATAGGCTCGGTCAGCACGAAGGCCGCCCTCATCACCGAGGTGGACGGGCAGGTCCGCATCCTCGCCAGCTACTACCGGCGCACCGACGGGGACCCGCTGTCGGCCGTACGCGATACGGTGGCCCGCATCCACCAGCAGGTCCTCGAGGCCGGCTACGAGATCGGAGAGATCTACGCCGCCACCACCGGGTCAGGCCGCTATCTGACCGGAGACTACGTGGGCGCCGACGTCGTCCGCAACGAGATCACCGCTCAGGCCCATGGGGCGCGGGCCTTCCTGCCGGAGGTGGAGTCCATCCTCGAGATCGGCGGCCAGGACTCCAAGTACATCCGGCTCGAGGGCGACGTGATCGTGGACTTCGAGATGAACAAGGCCTGCGCGGCCGGCACCGGCGCCTTCCTCGAAAAGCAGGCCGACCGCCTCGGGCTCGACATCGCGGAATTCGGCCCCACCGCCCTCCGGGCGAGCCGGCCGCCGGAGCTCGACTGGCAGTGCACCGTGTTCTCCGAGTCGGCGGCCGTCTACTACCAGCAGAACAACGTGCCCATCGAGGACCTGTGCGCGGGGATCTGCCTGGCCAGCGCTAAGAACTACCTCAACAAGAACGTGGCCAACCGCCGCATCGGCGACAAGGTCGCCTTCCAGGGCGCGGTCGCCTTCAACCAGGGCATGGTGGCGGCCTTCGAGACTATCCTGGGCCGGCCCATCGTCGTCCCGCCCCACCCGCACCTCACCGGCGCCATCGGCGCGGCCTGGATCGCCTACCGCGAGCGGCCCGAGAGCAGCAGCTTCCGCGGCTTCGAGCGGATCGCCGCCGGCGACTACCAGCTCTCCTCCTTCGAGTGCAAGGGCTGCCCCAACCGCTGCGACGTCAACGTCTTCCAGCTCGAGGGGGGGCCTAAGTACTACTACAACGACCGCTGCGAGCGCTACAGCGGCGCGCACAAGCGGGGGCTCGGCGAGGGCCTGCCCGACCTCTTCGCGGAGCGGGAGCAGATGCTCATGGCGGGCGCCGACGCCGAGGCCCCCGAAGGCGCGCCCACGGTGGGCATCCCGCGCGGGCTGATGTTCGCCGACTACTTCCCCCTCTTTCGCGCCTTCTTCCAGGCCCTCGGGCTGCGCGTCGTGCCCTCCGAGCCCACCAACAAGGCCATCATCGCCAAGGGCGTCAGCTCGGTCGCGGGCGAGCCTTGCTTCCCCCTCAAGGTCGCCCACGGTCACGTCGCCCACCTGCTCGAGCGCGACCTCGACTACCTGTTCCTGCCCGGCGTGTGCGACCGGGAGCAGCCGAACCCGCGCTTGCGCCAGAGCCACACCTGTCCCTATGTCATGTCCGCGCCGGAGCTCATCGCCGCCGCGCTCCGGCTGGAGGAGCGCGCGCGGCCCGTGCTGCTGCGGCCCCGGTTCTTCTTCCGGCGCGGCGAGCGCCACCTGCGGCGCGTCCTGGGCGAGCTTGGCGCCCAGCTCGGCAAGGACAAAGGAGAGGTCGCGGCCGCCATAGACGCCGGGCTGCAGGCCCTCAGCAAGTTCCGCGCTCAGGTGCAGGCGCGGGGGCGCGAGGTCCTCGCGCAGCTCGGGGAGGACCAGCGGGTCTTCGTCGTCCTCGGACGCCCCTACACCGCCTACGATCGCGCCGTGAACATGGACATCGGGCGCAAAATCCAGGACCTCGGAATCCTCGCCCTGCCCCTCGACTTCCTTCCCCTCGAGGGCGAGGACATCTCCGACGCCTGGCCCAACGCCTACTCGACCCAGCTCCAGAAGATGCTCGCCGCCGCGCGCCTCATCCGGAGGGATCCGCGGCTGCGCGCGGTCGTGTTGACCTACTTCGCCTGCGGCCCCGACACCTTCGCCACCCCCTTCTTCCGGGACGAGATCGGCGAGCCGTGCTACGTCATGCAGATTGACGAGCACACCGCGGACGCGGGGGTCATCACCCGCATGGAGGCCTTCGCGGACACCGCCGTGCACCGGCAGGCGCGCGCCCCGCAGCCGGTCATCCGGACCGCAGACACGCCGCTGCTGTCCCTGGACGGCCGCCGGCTGTGGATCCCACACGCCTGCGACGCGGCCCAGGTGATGGCCGCCGCGCTCCGCGCCTGGGGCATCGAGGCCGCGCCGCTGCCGCGCTCGGAGGACCCGGGGCTGAACCTCGCGCGGCGGGCGATCTCCGAGGACGTGTGCCTGCCGATGCTCGTCACCACCCAAGACATGCTCGAGCGCGCGGGCGCGCCCGACTTCGACCCGGCGCGGGACGCCTTCTTCCAGGGGCAGTCTGAGGGGCCGTGCCGCTTCGGCATGTACTACATGATGCAGAAGCGCATCTTCGACAAGCTGGGGCTGGGCGATGTCCCTATCGTCACCCTCGGCAACCGCAGCGCCGACGGCGGCCTCGGCGCCGCCTTCCTCCTCGTCGCCTGGGCGGCCATGATCGGCCACGACATGCTCGACAAGATGCGCCTCCACACCCGCCCCTACGAGGCCGAACCGGGCCGCAGCGACGAGATCTTCGCGCGCTTCCTGAGGGAACTGTGCGAGCACGCGATCCCCGCCCAGCGGGACGCGCTGCGCACCGCTCGGGGCCGGCTGCGCTTCGCCCTCGGCCGCCACACCGATCCCATCGCCGATCTCCTTCGCCGCGCCCAGCGCGAGTTCGCCGCCGTGCCCCGCAAGGACGGGGAGGCCCGGCCGCTGGTCGGGCTGGTCGGCGAGTGGTTCGTGCGCATCCACGACGGCGCCAACCAGCACATCATCCGCAAGCTCGAGTCCGCCGGCGCGGAGGTGTGGCTCGCGCCGCCCAGCGAGTTCTTCAGCTACTCGCTGCGGATCGGGGGGCTGCTCGCCGCCGACCGCTGGCGGGATACGCGCGCCTGGCCCGATCTCCAGTTGGCCCTCTCCCGGGCCCTGCTCACCCGCGTCGCCATGCGCGACGAGCACCGCCTCTACGACGCCACCCTGCCCTACCTGGAGGGGCTCGACGACATCGGCCCCGATGAGATCATCGAGAAGGGCGCCCGCTACGTCCACCCCTCCTTCGGCGGGGAGGCCATCTGCAGCATGGGCAAGGCGCGCGACTTCGCCGCCCGCGGGCTGGACGGCATCGTCAACGTCATCCCGTTCAACTGCATGCCGGGCATGGCGGTTGCCATGCTATCCCAGGCCTTCCGGCGCGATGAGGACAACCTGCCCTTCCTCAACCTGGACTACGATGGGTTCGTGGACGCCGGCCGCGACGCCAAGATCGTCTCCTTCATGTCCCAGGTCAAGGAGCGCAGGGCAGCGCGCGCCTCGGCCGCCAGGGCCACGGCACACCGCGAGGGATAGCGCGATCGGGCGAGGGGGAGCGGCGGCCCCGGCCGCCCGGCTGGAGCACCGGCGCGCTGCCCGCCTCAGCTTACGTTCGCCCCTGCATCGGAGGCTTCCTGCGCGGCGTACAGCCTCGCGTAGACGCCGCCCCGCGCCAGCAGCTCCTGGTGCCGGCCGGACTCGACGATCCGGCCCCCCTCCAGCACCACGATCCGGTCCGCCCTGCGGATGGTTGAGAGCCGGTGCGCGATCACCAGCGTCGTCCTCCCCTCCATCAGCCGCTCCAGCGCCTCCTGCACCAGCGCCTCCGACTCGGCATCCAGCGAGCTCGTCGCCTCGTCTAGGATGAGGATGCGGGGGTCCTTGAGCAGCGCCCGCGCGATGGCGATCCGCTGCCGCTGCCCCCCCGACAGCTTCACCCCTCGCTCGCCCACCTCCGCCTCGTAGCCCCCCGGCAGGGCGGCGATGAACTCGTGCGCGTTCGCGGCCCGCGCGGCGGCCTCCACCTCCCCATCGCTCGCCTCCGGGCGCCCATACAGGATGTTCTCCTTCACCGTCCCCCCGAAGAGCACCGTCTCCTGCGGCACCAGCCCGATCTGGGCCCGCAGTGACGCCAGCGTCACCTCCCGCACATCAGTGCCGTCCACCTCCACCACGCCCTCCGTGGGGTCATAGAAGCGCATGATCAGGTTCACCAGGCTCGTCTTGCCGGCCCCCGAAGGACCCGCCAGGGCCACCACCTCGCCCGGCGCGATGTCGAGGTCAACGTGCTGCAGCACCTCCTCCCCCGTCGGATACCGGAAGCTCACGTCGCGCAGCGCCACTCGCCCCCGGACCCGCGGCAGCGGCCGCGCGTCCGGGGCCTCCCGGATGTCCGGCTCCCTCCCGATGACCTCCAGCACCCGTGCCAGGGCGCCCAGCGACTGGCTTACCCGCAGGTGCAGGGTGCCGAACTTCACGAAGTGCACCCCCACGCGCTGGGTCATCGCGAAGTAGAGCACCATGCCCGGCAGGCTGAGCCGTTCGCCGATGATCAGCCACCCCGCGTAGGCGAGCACGATGACGAAGGGCAGGCTGGAGAGAAACTGCAGCACCTGCGGCGCCAGGGCCGCCAACCGCGCCACCCGGATGAGCGCCCCGAACGCGTTCTCGTTCAGCCGCCGGAACTGGCCGATCTCGTACTCCTCGCGGGCGAAGGACTGGATCACCCGGATGGCGGCCAGCCGCTCGTGCAGCCGCGCGTTCAGGTCCGCGATCCGCTCCTGCTGGCCCCGCGTCAGGCGGCTCATGCGCCGGCCCATGCGCGCCACCGCATAAGCCGTCAGCGGCGCGAAGGCGATCACCAGCAGCGTCACCTGCCAGTTGACCGCGAACATGACCCCCAGGCCCGCCAGCACGATGGGCGGCGCCGAGAGATAGCCCGTCATGTCCGCGGTGACGAGCTGCTGGACCAGCGCCACGTCGGAGGTCAGCCGCGACATCAGGTCCCCCACCCGCTGTGACTCGTAGAACGACAGCGACAGCCCCTGCAGCCGCTCGAACAACCGCAGCCGCAGGTCTACTAGGACCCGCCCCCCGATGTACTGCCCCAGGTAGTCGCGCCCGAACAGCACCAGCGCCCGCACCAGCGCCAGCGCGACCGCCGCCCCCGCCAGCGCCAGCAGCGCGCTCTGCCGCCCCTGCGGGGTGGTGGGGATGAAGCGGTGGATCCAGTTGCTGGTCTGCTGCAGGACCGGCTCGAGCTGCCCGGCGGCGGGAGACAGTATCTGGAACAGCGCGCCGAGCAGCAGGGGCAGCGCCATCTCCATGAGCGTCGCCGCCCCCACCAGGCCGATGAGGGCCGCCACGCGCCCCCGCTGCGGCCGCAGCACCTGGAGCAGGAGCCCTATCAGCGCCATGGGCAGCTCGCGCCGGGTGCGCCCCGGCCGTCGGCAGCGAGCATAGAGGAACACCCTTGGGGTGTCAAGGCTGCGCCGCCGCCAGCGCCGCCGCGTAGCGCCGCGTCGCCGCCAGCACCGACTCGGCCTCCCGGCCGGTGACGATGCTGCCGATCATCAGCGCGCTCACCCCGGCCGCGCCCACGAGCAGCAGCGCCTCCTCGGGCGTGACCGCCCGCTCCGTGGGCACGATGATCGGCAGCCGCGTCGCCTCCCGCAGCCGCCGGTAGGTCGCCACATCCGCCGCCCGCAGCGGCTGCCCGTATCCCTCCGGCGGCACCACCGCCGCCTCGATCGCCTCTGCCCCCACCGCCTCGAGCGCGGACAGCGCCTCCGCGCCGACCTGCGCATCTACCGCCACCACCCGGGTAAGGTCGGTCAGGGAGAGCATCCACGCGGGCATGTCGCGTGCGAACATGTCGAAGAAGTCGAACCCCATCGCCCCCAGCGTCGCCATCTCCTCCGGCGCGGGCAGGCGGTCGCCTGCCCCGGGGACGATGCCCGTTGGCAGCCCCACGGCCAGGACCTCCTCCAGCCGCGGCCGCTCGGCGGTGAGGTCGCCGAAATGCGTCCCGGAGGCCAGGTGGCGAACCCGCAGATGCACCTTGAGCGCGTCCGCGCCTCCCTCCGCGGCTGCCCGGGCCAGCTCCGGCGTGTTCGCAGGCAGGCTGACGATCAGCCCCGGGCGTTCGCGCAGCAGGGAGAGGAGGCGTCCCGCCACTGGGCTCAGAGGTCCCCCGTCCGCCGCAGTTGCTCGTAGTACAACGCCACCAGCACCGGGTTCAGGTCGAGCACCGCGCCGAGCCGCTCCATCGCCCTCGCCAGCGACCGCTCGTGCGCGTCCTCGTCCGCCTCCGAGCTGTACCGGAGCTCCTCGTGGGTGGCCGCCACCCAGCCCAGGGCCTCCCGGAGAAAGCGCGCCTTCGCCTGCGGGTACTGGCGCTTCGGGAGCTGCTGGTAGCTCCGGTGGATCCTCTGGATCACCTCGTCCCACGGCCCCTCGCCCGGCTTGGCCGTCCCCGGCGCGGCCGCCGGGGCCTGCTGCTCCGCCTGGTGGCGCTTCGCCTCCGCCGCCTTGAGAGACTGCCAGTCCTCCGCCGTGCTGCCGTCAATGACGCGGTAGTTCAGCCGCCTCCCCGCCACCAGCTCGAGCGCATTCAGGATCGCGTTGCGGTTGGCGGCGGTCTCCAGGTGCCCGGCGAGATGGCGCTCGCTCCCCGGCATGGTGAGCACCAGCAGGTCGCCGTCCAAGGTGATGGGCGCCGCCGCCTGCATCGCCTGGTTCAGCGGCCCGAAGCGGTCGGAGCGGATCAGCACCACGTCGGTGGCCTCCCGCCAGATCTTCTGCGGAGTGGGGTGGCGCAGCGGGTAGCTCTTCTTGGGCAGCGTCCGGTCGTACTGGCGCCGCCGCTGCGGGTCATTCAGCACCCGGTAGGCCTCGTTGATGAGCGCGAACCTCCCCGCCGCCTCCGGCTCCTGGGAGCCCGCGTCGGGGTGATACTCGCGGGCCAGCCGGTGGTAGGCCGCCTTGATCTCCTCGGCCGTCGCGTCTCGGTCCAGGTCGAGCACGTCGTAGTAGGTCACGGGCCGGTGCCCGCCGCCGCCCTGCTCCTCAGCCATCTCACACTCCCTCCGGGGCCCGCTCGCCCACGCCGCACAGCGCGGGCAGCAGCTCCATCATGGTGATCAGGTCGAGCCGGTTGTGATGGAAGATCGGCGCGACCAGGCGGGGATCGCGTCGGCGCACCCAGTCGTGGTAGCGCTGCGGGATCTCCGCGCCCGCGATATCGCCGCTCCGCCACCGCCGGCAGAGATAGCGCTCCAGCGTCTGCAGCCGGCAGTCCGGCAGCCGCGCCCGCCACCTCCGCCGCGACAGGTGCAGCAGGTCCACGTGCGAGAACGAGGCCGAGCACCTCAGCCGGTGGTACACCATCCGGTCCCGCACGAAAGGCCAGTCGAACGCTTTGCCATTGAATGACACCAGCAGCCCCACCTCACCCAACAGCTCACCCAGCGCCGCCAGCACGGCCGGCTCCTCCGCGTAATCCCGCGCGAAGTACTGCGTGACCACCATGTCCCCCCCGCGCAGGCGCGCCGCCCCAACCAGGAACAGCGGCCGGCCGTGCAGCCCCGTGGTCTCGGTGTCTATCAGCGCTGTCCTCTCCGCCGAGGCGGCGCGCAGGGGCTCCAGGTCCGACGGCAGCGCCTCCCGCGCCGCCAGCTCCCGCGCCCGCGCGAAGGCCGCGAGATAGCGGGCGACCATCCGCTCGGCCTCGCCGTGCAACTCCCGCAGCCCCACCTCGCAGACCAAGAGCTCCCCCCGCTCGGTCTCCCTCACTGAGCCGTCGGGGAGAAGGTCGGACAGCGCATGCAGCCCTGAGGCGTCGGCGGCCGCGCAGAGCGGCGCAGACGGCGCCTGTCCGCGCCGCAGCGCCGAGAGTCGAAGCTTGAGTTCCCTGGACACCATCCATCCGGCCCCGAGCGGCCCAGTTTATACGACCCCCGGGGCCTCGTCAAGGCGAACCGCCGGCCGCCGGCTCTCCCGGTGGGGCGGACACCCTGTCTGCCCGGGACCGGACAGGCTGGGAGCCTGCCCTACCAGGCCGGCGCGGTTAGCGGTTCTGGGGCCTGAAGGCCCGAAACACTGGAATGCCGCCCCTACAGGCCCACCCGACCTCCGCGGCCGGCCCTAACGCGCCGCGCGACC
>CAYLPT010000199.1:0-12740 GCA_964385645.1 uncultured bacterium | reverse complement strand
AGGGAGGGCCGGCGGTGGCGCCGGTTGCGGACTCGCTCGCCCGGCCGGCGTACCCGGAGGAGGCGAGGCGTCGGGGGATTGAGGGAACGGTGGTGCTGCGGGTGCTGGTGTCGGCGGAGGGCCGGGTGGACGAGGTGGCGGTCTCTCGCTCGTCGGGGGATGCGAGCCTTGATCGGGCCGCCGAGCAGGCCGCCCGCGGGTGGCGTTTCCGGCCCGCGCGGCGCGCGGGCGAGGCCATCGCGGCCTGGGTGGTGATGCCGGTGGAATTCCACATCAAGGAGTGAGCGGAGCATGGTGGCAAGAAGGTGCTGGTGTTGGTGTTGGGCCGCGCTGGCGTCCCTCGGGCTCTTGGTCGCGGGCCCGGCGGGGGCCGCGTTGACGCAGCAAGAGGAGCAGGAGCACCCGGTCTTCGAGGCGGAGCCGATGGTGGTGGTGGCGACGGGGGAGCCGGCGGAGCCGGGCAAGCTGCCGGCGGCGATCAGCGTGATCACCCGCGCGGAGATCGAGCGCTCCGGCGCGCAGAACCTGATGGACCTGCTGGTGAGGGAGCCGGGGGTGTGGGTGGCGCGGCAGGGCGGGATGGGCTTCGGCGGCAACGTGTCGGTGCGGGGGTTCGGCGGCTCGCCGCCGACGCAGGTGCAGGTGCTGGTGGACGGGCACCCGAGCCAGATGGGGATCATGGGCCACATCCTGCCCACCTCCTACCTGCTCGACAACGTGGAACGGGTGGAGATCCTGCGCGGGCCCTCGGGCGCGATGCACGGGCACATGGCCCTCGGTGGGGTCATCAACATCGTCACTCGCGCGGCGGCCGACGAGCGAGCGCGGGGTTCCGCGCAGGGGGCCGCCGGGAGCTTCGGGACCCGGGGGCTGCAATTGTGGGCCGCCGGGGCCGGCCAGCAAGGCGGCTGGCGGCTGCAGGCCGGCCGGCTCGCGACCGATGGTGACCACGCCTTCGCGCGCTATGACGCGGACAACTACTCGGTGGCGCTCGACCACCAGCTAGGCGAGCAATGGAGCGCCGCCTTCCGCGCCCAGCAGGTGGTGTATCAGACGCTCGACCAGCGCGAGGTCGCCAACGCGTACGCCCAGGGGCGGGAGCCGGCGGCCCTGGAGCAGGACTTCGACCGCCGCGACTGGGACCTGGCCTTCACCCACCGGGGCGGCGCGCGCAGCAGCACCGTCAGGCTGTACCGAACCGATGGGGAGCACCGCTTCGACGACGGCTTCCACTCGCAGGACTACGGGCAGGGGCTGATGGTGTCCCAGCGCGCGCCGGTGGGCGAGGGCCGCGGCGCCTGGGGGGTGACCGTCGGCGAGTACGGGGGCGACATCCTCTCGCCGCCGCGGCTGCGAGGCGCCTTCTCCCGGCGGGAGCGGGCGGCGCACGTCACCCTGGAGCACCCCGTCGGCGACGGGGCGCAGCTCTCTGGCGGACTGCGCTATACCCGGCCGCAGGGCTTCGGCGGGGAGTGGCTGCCCAGCGCGGGGTACCACCGGCCGCTGGAGCGCGACTGGTCGCTGTTCGCGAGCGTCCGCCGCGGCTACCGGGTGCCGAGCTTCCGGGAGCTCTATCTGTTCGGCGTCAACAACCCGGGGCTGGCGCCGGAGTCGGTATGGCAATATGAGGTGGGCGCGCGGCGTGCGCTGCCCGGCGGTGGGCAGCTCGAGGTGGCGCTGTTCCGCATCCGGGCGAAGGACCTCATCGTGCTCGCGCCCCGGCCCCCGGAGGCGATGCCGGGCACCCTGACCATGTGGCAGAACGTCGGCCGCGCCACCCGCGACGGGCTCGAGGTGAGCGTGCGCCGACCGGTCGGGCCGCGGGCGGCCGTCTACGGCAGCTACTCCCACCTCGACCCGGGTGAGGTGAAGGCCTACACCGTGGGCCGCAAGCTCGTCGCGGGCCTTGACTACCGGGTGGAGGAGTGGACGCTCTCGGGCGATCTCCAGTGGGCGGCGCGGCTGTTCGGGCTGGACCAGACGAACACGCTGGTGAAGGTCCCCTCCTTCGTCGTGGTCAACCTCAAGGCGTCGCGGCCGCTGGCCGGCGGCGCGCGGGCCGCCCTGGTGGTCGAGAACGCCTTCGACCGGGAGTACCGCGTGGACCCCGCCTACCCCTACCCGATGCCGGGGCGCGCGCTGCGGCTGATGCTGGAGCACGCATGGTAGATGAGCGGGCGAGCGACGACCCGCTGGCGAGAGCACGGGAGCTTTCGCTCGCCGGGCTGCTGGGCGCGCTGGGGCTGCTGCTGCCCATCGGCTTCCACGCCCTTGGCTGGGGCGGGCGCATCTTCCTGCCCATGCACCTGCCCATCCTGGTGGCCGGCTTCGTGGTCGGGCCGGCCCTTGCGGCCAGCCTGGGGCTCATCGTGCCGCTGCTGTCGGCCGCGCTGACGGGGATGCCGCCGCTGGCGCCTCCCATCGCGCTGCTGATGTCGGTGGAGCTGGCGGCCAAGGCGGCGGTCGCTTCCCTGCTGTACCGGCGGCTCGGCCTGAGCCTGTGGGTGGCGCTGCCGGCCGCCCTGCTCGCGAACTGGATTGTGCTCGCCCTCGCCGCGGTGGCGGCCGCGGGCTTCTTCGCCATCCGCACCCCACCCCTCCGCTACCTGGCCGCGGTCATGGCGCTCACGTGGCCGGGGGTGCTGCTGCAGGTGGTGGCGGCGCCGGCGGCGGTGGCGGTGATCGAGCGGCGCGTCCCGCGGCTCGCGGCGCGAGGGCGCCGGGGAGGCCCCTGAGCCATGCGCGGCCCCGAGCTCTACGTCCGCCGGGACAGCCCGCTGCACCGCCTGGACGCGCGCGCCAAGCTGATTGCCCTCGCCGGGGTGGTGGGCGGGGCCGCGCTCTGCCCGGTGCGGCCGCCCTGGCCGGCGCTGGCGCTGGGGGGGCTGCTGGCGGCGGGATTCGCGCTCGGGCGCGTCCTTGCGGCGACGGTGGCGCGGCGGCTGTTGCCGCTGGCGCTGGTGATCGGCGGGCCGCTGGCCCTCTCCCGGCTGGGCGGAGAGGCGACGCGGCTGGCAGGCGAGACCTTCGCGCTCAAGTCGGGCCTTATCGCGGCCGCCTTCCTGCTGCTGACCGCGACGACGCGCGCCGAGGACCTGCTCGACGCAGCGGCCGGCGTGCCGCTGCTGGCGGGGCCGGCGGGGCTGGCGGGCTTCATCCTGCGGGGTGTGCACCTGCTGGGGGGAGAGGTGGTGCGCGCCAACCGCGCCTGGCGGCTGCGCGCCCCGCGGGCCGGGGCGCGGGTGCGGCTGGGCGCCCTGTGCGCGGCGAGCGTCAGCCTGCTGGGGCGCGCGGCGGCGCGCTCCGAGCGGGTGGGCGCGGCGATGGCCCTGCGCGGCTTCCAGGGCCGGCTGCCCCCGCCCCCCGGGCGGCCGCTGGCGCGCCGGGAGCTGGGCATCGGCCTGCTCGTGGTGTTCGCGTCGCTGGCGGTGGCAGGAGTGGGGCGATGGCTGTGAGCCCCGCGCCCGTGCTGCGGGTCGAGCGCCTCTCCTACACATATGCGGGGGGCGCGGAGGCGCTGCGGGACATCACCTTCTCGGTGGCGCCGGGGGAGCGAGTGGCGCTGCTCGGGCCCAATGGCGCGGGCAAGTCCACGCTGCTGTGGTGTCTGGTGGGGGTGCTCCGCGGGAGCGGGACGGTGGCCGTGAACGGCGCGGTGCTGGCGCCGGGGAGCGAGGCGGAGGTGAGGCGCAGGCTGGGGCTGGGCTTTGCCGAGCCCGAGGATCAGCTCTTCATGCCCACAGTGGAGCGCGACATCGCCTTCGGCCCCCGCGCCGCGGGCGCGCCGCCGGAGGAGGCCGCCCGCCGGGCCGCGGAGGCGGCGCGCACGGTCGGGCTGGCCGGGCCGCTGCTGAGCCGCGCGCCGCACGAGCTGAGCTCGGGGGAGCGGCGCCGCGCTGCGCTGGCCGCGATCCTCGCGCTCGACCCCGATGTGCTCGCGCTCGACGAGCCCACCAATAGCCTGGACGCGCCGGGGCGGGCCGCGCTCGCCGAGACCCTCTCCCGCCTGCCCTGCGCGCAGCTCCTGGCGACGCACGACCTGGAGTTCGTGGGCCGGCTCTGCGCCCGGGCGCTGGTGCTGGTGGGCGGTCGTCTGGTGGCCGATGAGCCGCTCGCCAGTTTATTGGGGGATGAGGCGCGCCTGGTCGCCTACGGGCTGGCGGCCCCGAGGGAAGGGTGATGGACCGGCGGCGCTTCTTCGACGAGCAGGCGCCTGCCTGGGATCGCATCCCCCCGCCGCAGGAGGCGAGCCTGCGGCGGGTGGTGGAGCTGGCCGGGGTCGCCGCCGGGCACCGGGTGCTGGATGTGGGGGCAGGCACCGGGGTGCTGGGGCCGCTGCTGTTGGCGGCGGCGGGCGAGGAGGGCCAGGTGGTGGCCTTCGACATCTCGCGGGGGATGATCGCGCAGGCGGCGGCGAAGCTGTCGGCGGGCAACCTGCTGCTCGTGCAGGCGGACGTGCACCGGCTGCCCTTCCCCGAGGGGGCATTCGACCGAGTGATCTGCAACGCCGCCTTCCCGCACTTCGGGGACCGGCGGGGCGCCCTGGGCGAAATGGCGCGAGTGCTGGGGCCGGGCGGAGTGCTGGTGATCTCCCACCCCATCGGCCGCGCCGCCGTCAACGCGCGCCACCGGGAGGCGGGGGGGGCGGTGGGAGAGGACCGCGTGCCGCCGCCGGAGGTGATGGAGGGGCTGCTGAGGGAGGCTGGCCTGGTGGAGATCGCGGTGGTGGACGAGCCGGAGTTCTACCTGGCGCGGGCGCGCCGGCCGTGAGAGGCAGAGGCGGCGGCCGGAGTCGAACCGGCGCATAGAGGTTTTGCAGACCTCTGCCTTACCGCTTGGCTACGCCGCCACGAGCGCCCCTGTGGAGCGGCAAGCGGGATTCGAACCCGCGGCCCACAGCTTGGGAAGCTGTTGCTCTACCGACTGAGCTATTGCCGCCCGCCCGTGCGCACCTCTAGTCTAGCACGGCCGCGCATCGTGTCAAGGGGCCGGCGCGCATGCAGAGACATGCCCGCCCTACACAGGGGGCGGCGCCGCAACGCGAGCGGAGCGCCCGGAAGGGCGCTCCGCTCGCGTCATTTCGACCCGGGGCGCGGGCCCCGGGGGGTCGGCCAGTTCAGGTGCTAGTACAGGAAAGTGACCCCGTCGGGGACGGGGCCGCAGTTCTGCTCGTAGAGCGCGCGGGTGCCGCCGCCGCAGTAGGGGTAGATGCCCTTGATCTGTTCCTCCGCCGCCAGCGTGATCAGCCGCTCGGCGGCGAACCAGCGGGCATGGCCGTCCATGAAGCCCACGTTGGAGCCGCCCAGGTGTCGCGCGGCCTGGTTCTTCCAGCTGTCGGGGCCCTGCTGGATGTGCCAGACGGCGGCCTTGGTCGGGGGACAGTCGGGGCACCAGCTGCCGTCAGGGCACTCGGCAGTGGGCCATCCCCAGGCCTGCCAGGCGACGCCGGCGCACTCGACACAGCACATGTCGGGGTAGGCGATGGTGCCGGGGCTGCCGGGGTCGCTGATGCCGCCGCTGTCGGAGCAGATGACCCAGTTGGTGGTATCATCCACGTGGGCCATCTTGAGCCCGATGTTCATGCCGTTGTAGCCGATGCCGTGGATGAACACGCCGGACTGGCGCCCGGTTCCGGTCAGCCACTCGACGGCTAGGCGGCCCTGCGCGACGGAGTCGGTGACATCACCGCCCCAGCCAGGGGGCCAGCTGGTCGCGCAGATGCCGAAGCCGGAGGAGACGTCATAGCCCCAGGAGCCCTCGGTGGCGCGCAGGTAGCCGAGCCAGTCTGGTCCGGGCACGATGAAGGTGGCCCCAGTCTCCAGGCGGGCGCTGGGGCAGCGCCAGACATCGCGGTTGCGGATGTAGGGGTCGAGGATCACGAACCAGCGGAGGTAGGGGTTGGCGCGCCAGGCGAAATGCTCCACGCCGCCCATGCCGTAACACTGGCTGGGGTGGCCGCCGCCGCCCGGCTGGGTGTCTACCCATGCCAGCACTTCCTGGCGATGCTCCCGAGGGGGGAATGTGTCGTCGAAGTCGGCCAGGTACATGTTGATCGCGAGGGCGATGTTCTTGACGTTGCTCAGGCACACCGCCCGTCGCGCGGACTCCCGCGCCCGCGCGAATACCGGGAAGACCATGGCTGCCAGGATGCCGATGATCGCGATCACCACTAGCAGCTCGATCAGGGTGAATCCGTGTCGTCGCCTCACCATGGGGGGACGATACCTCCTAGTGATAGTGAACGGCTAGGCAGCCCGCGTCCCGCCGCGTGCGCCAGCGCTGCTGAGCATCACCTCCTTCCCCGCCATGCCTGCGCGCGCCGGTTGAGCGGCCGGCGGCGCGGCCTCGCGGGCCGTCCCGCAGCAGGGTGGGCGCCCCCAGACGCGCGCACCCCCGGCTAGTCTAGCACCCCGGCCCCCATTGTCAAGGGTTGGACCGGCGCCCCCGGGGGGCGGGGGGTTCCTTCGCTTCGCTCAGGACAAGCTCAGACTTCGCCCTACAGGATGGAGGGCGGGAGCGGCGGCCCTAGAGCTACCTCCGGGGGCCGATGCGCTCCAGCGGGATCGGCTCGAAGCCCAGGGCGAGGGCTGGGGAGTCCGGCCGGAGGCGGAAGTCGCCCCCCTCGGCGTCCACGAAGCGCGGGTCTTCGTCCACGAGGTTGTCTCGGATGTCCATCATCTCGGGCTGGGCGTGCCAGACCAAGTTGAGCCACTGCCCGCCGACGGAGATGTTGCGCGCGATCACGTTGCCCTC
The DNA here is from genome assembly GCA_964385645.1 of uncultured bacterium. Taxonomy (GTDB): domain Bacteria; phylum Armatimonadota; class Hebobacteria; order Hebobacterales; family Hebobacteraceae; genus CAYLPT01. The sequence continues at coordinate 5,987 of CAYLPT010000199.1, read as the reverse complement.
CGGCGGGACGCCGCCCTCGCGCTCGTAGTAGCGGTCGAGCGCGAGCAGCTCCGGGTAGCGTTCGCGGTAGGGCGGCTCGTGGTGCCGCATCGCCTCCAGGCGCTCCCGCATCGTCCGGTAGACCATGTTCTGCCAGACGGGCGAGGGGTCGAGCCCGCGGCCGTCCACCTCCACCGCAGGGGCGCAGTCAACGAAGATGTTGTTCTCGACGGTGTTGTCCCGACCGCCGCCGACGAAGACCGCCCGCGTGACGCGCACGAACAGATTGCCGACCACTGCGGCGCCGCTTGTGCAGTCATCGAGGTAGACGCCGCGGGAGCCGTGGAGGCCGGAGTCCGCGATATCGTGGAAGTAGTTGTGCCGGATCACGTTGCCGCGCTGGGTCCAGTCCCGGCCCATGTAGAAGGCGCCGACGTCGCCGGCCTCCAGGCAGACATGGTGGATCTCGTTGAACTCGATGAGGTGCTCGTTGCCGCCGAGCAGGATGGCGGAGTGGGGCGAGTCGTGCATCAGGTTGTGGGCCACGCGGTTGCCGACGCCGTTGATGGAGACCGCGGGGTAGTAGCAGCGGGACCACTCGCCGAAGCGCCAGATGCGGTTGTCCTCCGCGCGGTGGCCGGCCGGGGTCAGCGTCGCCCGGTCGCCGCCGCTCAGCTCGATGCCGCCGTCGCCGACCCCGAAGATGTCGCAGCCCACGACCCCGTGTCGGGCGCCGCCGCGCGCGATCACCGCCCAGTTGCCCAGGTTGCGAATGGCGCAGTCGGCGATGAGCACCTCCTCGCCGCCGCTGACCTGGACGCCGTGCCCCCGGCTGTACTCCAGGGTGAGGCCGCGCAGGGTGAGGTGGGAGCAGTCCTCCAGGGAGATGAGCGGCTCCTCGAGGGTGGAGACCCAGGCCTCGCCCTCGGCGAGCGGGGCGGGCGGCCAGAAGTAGAGCCGGCCGCGCCGGCGGTCCACGTAGAACTCGCCGGGCTGGTCGAGCTCCTCGAGCACGTTGAGGAAGTAGAAGCGATGCCCGACCCGGAAGCCGTAGAGGCCGTGGGGGGCCTCGGTCTTCACGAGGCGGCGCTCGGTGTCAATGGAGGCCACTCGCTCGTAGCTGTTGGCCCAGTCCCAGGCCCAGTAGCCGTGGACCCATATGTCCTCGATCTCCCGCCAGCGGGCGGGGCGATCGCCCTCGTAGTGGAAGCCATTCTCCAGGGCGCCGAGCTCGCCGCGGTGGCCGTCCTCGTGGGTCGGGCCGGGGAGCGCGGCGATGCGGGCGAACTCGTCGTTGGGCCAGCGGGCCAGGGTCATGCGTCGGCCCTGGAAGAACAACTCGAGGTGCGCGGGGCGCGAGGGCTGGGCGAAGCCGCGGCGCTTCAGCGTGCCCAGATCGGTGACGCCCAGCTCGGCCAGGTCGGCCTCCACCACGTGGGCGCGGGCCGGCTCGGGCAGGCGGGCGAGGACTTGCTGGTCGCTGAGGGGCCGGAAGTTGGTGACCGGTCGGCCGCCGATGAGGCGGGGCTGCTCGCCCTGCCAGGCGCGGTACTCGACGGGCGCGCCGGGCCGGCCGGCGTCCTCCGCGGTGAGCGCGAAGGTGTGCTCCCGCAGGTAGACGCCGCCGCGCAAGTGGACGAGGACGCCGGCCGGGGCCTGCCCGGCGGCTCGCCGGGCGCGCACCTCGTCTCTCGCCCGCTCGAGGGTGGCAAAGGGGCGGGCGCGGGAGCCGTCCCAGGAGTCGTCGCCGTCCGGCGAGACGAACACCGTCAACGGCTCGGCCGCGCAGGCCGCGGGGGCAGCGGCAAGGCCGAGCAAGGCCAGCGCCAACAGGCCGTACACCAGTGCCATAGCCCACCTCCTGGGTGGGCATTCCATCCCGCGGCGGGCATCTCCTGCGGGCAGGAGACGGGCGGGCCGGCGAGAAGACGCCAGGCGGGGAGCACCGCCGCCGGAGCCAGGAGAAGAGATGCCGTACCCGAGATTCCCACGCGAGCCAGAGCCGGACTTCGCGCGCCTGGCGGCGGTGCTGGGCCGGGGGGCGCCGGACCGCGTCCCCTTCATCGAGCTGGGCATTGACCACCCGGTGCTGGAGGCGGTGCGGGAGGCGCCCTTCTCGGGCGAGCCGCGGCTGTGGAGGCGGGAGTTCGTGGAGGTGTGGCGGCGGCTGGGCTACGACTACTGCCCGGTGGGCGCGCAGGTGGCCCTGCCGCGGCGGCACCTGATGGCGGAGGACACCGCGGGGCTGGCGATGGCCCAGCGCTCATGGGTGGACGAGGCGCATGGGACCATCGAGACTTGGCGGGACTTCGAGCAGTACCCCTGGCCGCGGCCGGAGCAGGTGGATTACAGCTTTCTGGAGGACGCCGCGGCGGCGCTGCCGGAGGGGATGAAGATCATCTTCCTGGGGCCTGGAGGGGTGCTGGAGAACGTGATGTGGCTGATGGGGTATCAGCCCATGTCGTACGCGATGGCGGATGATCCGGATCTGGTGGAGGCGATGTTCGCGCGGATCGGGGAGCTGCTGGTGGGCGTCTTCGAGGCGGTGGCGGGGCATGAGGCGGTGGGGGCGCTGTGGCTGGGGGACGATATGGGGCACAAGACGCAGACGCTGATCTCGCCGGAGGCGCTGCGGAGGTGGGTCTTCCCGTGGCAGCGGCGGCTGGCCCAAATCGCGCACGCGCGGGGCAAGCCTTTCCTGCTGCATGCGTGCGGGAACCTCGAGGCGGTGATGGAGGACCTGATCGAGGAGGTGGGCGTGGACGCCAAGCACAGCTTCGAGGATGTGATCGAGCCGGCGGAGGAGGCGAAGCGGCGCTGGGGCGACCGGATCGCCATCCTGGGCGGGGTGGACGTGGACGTGCTGGCGCGGGGCACGCCGGAGCGGGTCCGCGAGCGGACCCGGGGGCTGCTGGAGGCCTGCATGCCCGGGGGCGGGTACGCGCTGGGCTCGGGCAACACGGTGGCCAACTATGTGCCCGTGGGGAACTACCTGGCGATGCTCGAGGAGGGCTGGCAGGTGGGGGTGTACGGGGGGTGAGGGCGATGGCGCGCAAGGCCGCGACGCTGCTGAAGGCGACCCGGCTCCAGCACGTGGTCTTCGGGCTGTCGTTCGCGGTGGCGAGCGCGTTCGTGGCCGCGGTGGGCTGGCCGCGGCCCTGGACGCTGGGGTGGATCATCGCGGCGAAGGGGAGCGCGTTCGCGGCGGGGATGGCGTTCAACCGGATCGTGGATTTGCCCTACGACCGGGACAACCCCCGCACCGCGGACCGGGCGCTGGTGACAGGGGCGCTGCGGCCGCGGGAGATGTGGGCGTTTATCGGGGCGGCGGCCGGGGTGTACTTCGTGGCCGCGGGGATGCTGAACGCGCTGTGCCTGGCGCTGTCGCCGTTGGCGCTGGCCGCTGCGCTGGGGTACTCGTACGCGAAGCGCTACACGGTGTGGACGCACTGGGCGCTCGGGTTCGTGCTGGGGCTGGTCCCGCCGGCGGCGTGGATCGCGGTGCGGGCCCGCCTCGACCTGGCGCCGCTGGCGCTGGGGGCGGCGGTGATGCTATGGGTGGCCGGCTTCGACATCATCTACGCCTGTCAGGATATCGCCTTCGACCGCGCCCGCGGGCTGTTCTCCGTGCCCGCGCGCTGGGGCGCCAGGAGGGCGCTCGCCATCTCGGCGGCAAACCACTTCCTGGCCCTCTGGATGCTCGTGCTGTTCGGCCAGCTCGCCGACCTCGGCTGGCTGTACTTCGCGGGGCTGGTCGCGCTGGCGCCGATCCTCTACCTCGAGCACCGGCTCGTGCGGCCCGATGACCTGAGCCGAGCGGAGGTCGCCTCGTTCCTGGTCAACGGGGCCTTCGGCATTGGGTTCTTGATGTTCACGGCCGCCGATGTCGTGTATATCAGCAGCAAGATGCGCATATGATGGGGAGGGAGGCGGAAGGCGGGGTTCGGAGACCCCGCCCTGTACGGGGGGCGGAGGTGTGCGAGGATGTCGCGCGATGAGCTGGCAGTGATCGGGGGCAGCGGGGCCGACAGGGTCATCGTCGCCAATCAGCCGAGCCTGACGCGCCTGGGGCCGACGCCGACGCCCTTCGGGCTGTCGGCGCCGCTGTATCGGGCGCGCCTGGGCGAGGTGCGGTTCCTCTTCCTGCCCAGGCACGGCGAGTCGGGCCGCGAGGTCGCCGCGCCCTGGGTGAACTACCGGGCCAACGTCTACGCGCTGAAGGAGCAGGGGGTGTCCCGCATCCTCGCCTGGAGCGGCGCGGCGGCGCTGGACGCCGCGCTCCAGCCCGGCCAGTACGTGCTGCCCACCGACCTGATTGACGACACGCGGGGCCGGGAGTCGAGCTTCCTCAAGGGGACGGGGCTGGGGGGGCTGCGGCCGCAGCCGGTGTTCTGCCCCGAGCTGCGGGAGGCGGCCGAGTTGGCGCTCGATCGGCTGCGGCTGGGGTACCGGCGGCAGGGGATCTATGTCTGCACCCAGGGGCCGCGGCTGGAGACGCCGGCGGAGGTGAGGCGCCTGCGCTCCTGGGGCGCGCACCTGGTGGGCATGACGCTGGCCCCCGAGGCCTTCCTGGCCCGGGAGCTGGAGATGTGCTACCTGCCCATCTGCTGTGTCGCGGGGATCGCGGAGGGCATCACCGACCGGCCAGCCCGCGCCGGCCAGGCGCTGGATGGGCTGACCGAGCAGGCGGAGAGGGACACGGTGGAGGCGGCCGCGGCGCGCCTGCTGGAGGTCGCCGCGCAGGTGGCGCGGGCGGTGCGGGTGGAGCGCTCCTGCCCCTGCGCGCTGGCGATGGAGCGCTACCGCCGGGAGGGCCGGATTCAGGAGGACTGGCACACGTGGATCGGCAAGCCGTGAGCGGCCCGCCCGCCGCCGACTGGGACTTCGCCCATCTGGGCATGAAGGAGACGCAGGCCTCGACCCATTTTTTCCATCACTGGACGGCGAAGTTCATCCCCCAGATCCCGCGGCGGCTGATCGAGCTCTACGCTCGGCCCGGCGATGTGGTGCTCGATCCCTTCATGGGCTGCGGGACAACGCTCGTGGAGGCCGCCCGGCTGGGGCACGACTCCTGGGGCACCGACATCAACCCCCTTGCCTGGCGGATCGCGCGGGCGAAGACGGCCCCGGTGGACGATCTGGCGGTGTCCCGTTTCCTCGACTGGCTCCGCGCGGCCGCCGCCGACCCCGAGCGGCACCGCGCGGAGTCGCCCCACCTGTTCGAGGGCGGGGAGCGGTGGTTCCGGGAGGATGTGGCGCGGGGGATCCGCGCCATCCTGGACCGCGCGGCCGAGCTGGAGCCGGACACTCGCAACTTCGTCGAGGTGGGCCTGTCCGATCTGCTGAAGGGGATGAGCAACGCGCGCATGGACCGGACGCTTCCCAGCCTGCCGCGGACGCCGCGCTATGAGGACAAGAAGCACTACCACCGCGTGGTTGACAACTGCACCCGGGAGGTGAACCCGTTCCGGCGGCTGCTGAATCAGCTCCGGCGGATGCGGGTGGCGCTGGCGGAGTTCCATGCTCAGGCGAGGGGCCGCGCCGAGCCGCTGCTGCACGACGCCCGGGACCTCGCCTCCCTGGGCCGGCGGGCCCAGCTCGCAATCACCTCCCCTCCCTACTGGAGCGCGCAGAACTACCAGGGGATGCACATGCTCTCGTTCAGGGTCCTGGGCCTGGACGGGCCGGGGAAGGCCGAGATCGGCCGGCGGGCGCAGGACTACCTGCCGGATATGGAGGCCGTGATCGCGCAGCTGGTGCAGGTGCTGGAGGGGCGCTTCGCGCTGGTGATCGGGGAGTCGAAGGACGGGGTGCACGAGGCGGTGCGGGAGCGGTGCGAGGCCCACGGGCTGCGCCTGGTGGACACCTTCCGCCGCCGGATCATCAACCAGGCGTTCTTCGCGAAGGCGGTGAAGGCCGAGGTGATCTACGTGCTTGCGGGGGGCCGGGGCTGGTAGGACAGGCTCCCAGCCTGTCCTATCCTGGGCAGACGGGGCGTCTGCCCTACC
>CAYLPT010000198.1:0-31721 GCA_964385645.1 uncultured bacterium | reverse complement strand
GGGGCAGGCAGGGTGCCTGCCCTACGCGTACGCGATACGCGGATGGGGGCGGCGCGCACGAAGGCCCGAGGCAACGAGGGCCGGCGGGCGCGGAACGCCCGGCCTGCAGCAGAGGACCGCGCAGGACTCGCGCGGCGCGCCGCCGAAGGGCAGGAGACAACACCGCGGCAGGAGGAGGCAATGGCGAGGCTGGCGCTGCGGGGCGGGACTCCGGTGGGCGAGATCCGCATGGGCCCCTGGCCCCCGATTGGGGACGAGGAGCGAACCGCCCTCCTGCGGGTGCTCGAGAGCCGGGAGTGGTGCCGACTTACTCAGGACTCGGAGGTGGGCAGGTTCGAGGAAGCGTTCGCTCGCTACCACGAGGGCAAGCGCGCCATCGCGGTCTCGAATGGGACGGTGGCGATTGAGCTGGCGCTGCTGGCCGCGGGCGTGGAGGCCGGGGATGAGGTGATCGTGCCCGCGGTGACCTTCATCGCCACCGCGTCCGCAGTCTCCATGGTGAACGCGGTCCCCGTGTTCGTGGACATTGACCCTGAGACGGCCAGCATTGACCCCGCGGCGGCCGAGGCCGCGATCACCCCCCGGACGCGCGGCATCGTGGCGGTGCACTATGGGGGCTACCCAGCGGACTTCGACCGGCTCCTGCCAATCGCCGAGCGGCACGGCCTGTTCTTGATCGAGGACTGCGCGCACGCGCACGGGAGCGAGTGGAAAGGCCGCAGGGTGGGGGCGATTGGCGCCGCGGGGACGTTCTCGTTCCAGATGAGCAAGAGCCTGCCCGGGGGCGAGGGCGGGCTGGTCCTGACCGATGATGAGGGGCTGTACGAGCGGGCGCTGCTTCTGCACAACATCGGCCGGGCGATGGAGTCCCGCGACTATGGGCACGTCGTCGTGGCCTCCAACTACCGCATGTCTGAGTTCCAGGGGGCGGTGCTTGCCAGCCAGTTGGGGCGGCTGCCCGAGCAGGTGGACCGCAAGCACGAGAACGGCGAGTGGCTGGCCGCGGAGCTGAACAAGATCGGCGGGCTGCGGCCGCTCAAGCGTGATCCGCGCATCACGAAGCGGGGCTACTACTTCTTCGTGACGCGCTATGACAGGGAGCAGTTCGCCGGCGCGCCCAGAGAGCGCTTCAGGGAGGCGCTGGCCGCCGAGGGGGTGGGCGTGCTCTGGGAGGGCTACGGCCGGCCGCTCTACCACAACCGCGCCTTCCAGCGCGAGGGGCGCGGGAACACGGGGCCGGTGCGCGTGCCCTCGCTGAACCCGGGGCCGGACTACGACTCCCTGAGCCTGCCGGTCTCGGAGCGGTTCTGCTGCGAGGAGCAGCTCGTGATGCTCCACCACCTGCTGCTCGCGGAGCGCTCCGAGCTTCAGAAGCTCGTGGACGCGGTGGCGAAGATCAAGGAGCACGCGCACGAGCTGGAGGAGTGAGGCCCCCGGCGGGGCCCCTGAACGACTAGCTACGGAGGAGCGGATGAGGCTGTTCGAGGCGACGGGCGAGGGGACGACAGAGATCGCGATCGGCGAGGACATCCGGGAGCGGCATGAGGCGCTGGCGGAGCGGAACCGCGCGCTGCTCCGGGAGCGGGGGGTACGGGCCTTCGACATCGCGGGGTCGGTGGGGTCGGGGAAGACGTCGCTGATCGCGGGGATGGTGGAGAGGCTCTCCCCGCGCCGGGGGGTGGGCGTCATCGCGGGAGATGTGGCGACCACCCACGACGCGGAGCGAGTGGCGAGCAAGGGGGCCCGCAAGGTGTTGCAGATCAACACCGGGGGCATGTGTCATCTGGACGCGGGCCTGGTGTACCGCGCGCTGCAAGAGATGCCGGAGTCCGGTCTCGAGGTGATCTTCATCGAGAACGTGGGGAACCTGATCTGCCCGTCCTACTTCGCGCTCGGCGTCGAGGCGCGCGTGGCGGTGGTGTCGGCGAGCGAGGGCGCCCACGTCATCGAGAAGCACCCGGCGATGTTCCAGTCGGCCGACCTGGTGGTGCTGAACAAGGTGGACATCGCGGAGGCAGTGCACGTTGACCTGTCGCGGCCGATCGCCGACTTGCGGGCCCTGCGGCCGGGCCTCCGGGTGGTGAAGACGAACTGCCTCGCCGGCGAGGGCGTCGGCGAGGTGCTGCGCGCGCTGAGGCTGGACTGAGGCCCAGGCCTTGCATGAGTACGCGATCGCGTCTGAGATCTGGACGGCTGTCCTGGCGGCGGCCCGGCGGCGGGGCGGGGGCCGGGTGCGCGCGGTGACCCTCGAGCTGGGGGCGCTCAACCTGATCGAGGAGGAGCAGCTCCGCTTCTGGCTGCAGGCGCTGGCCGAGCGCGACGGCTCGCCGGACCTCGCGATGAGGGCCACCACCCTGCCGGCGCGTGTGCTGTGCGGGCAGTGCGGCGCCGAGAGCGAGACGGCGGCGCCCGCGGGAGAGCCGGACCACTTCCTGCTGGTCGCGCCGCGGTGCCCGAGGTGCGGATCGGCGGAGGTGAGCGTGGTCGGCGGAAGGGAGCTGCGGGTCGTCAGCGCGGAGGTGGAGGTGCACAATGGAGATTGCTGAGCGGCTGAGCCATTTAGTGCCGCACTGGATCGAGCATAACGAGTCCCACGTCGAGCAGTTGGAGGAGTGGGCGGCGCGAGCGCGCGAGGCCGGGCTTACGCAGGCGGCCGAGGAGATCGGCGCCGCCGCGGGGGCCATGAGAGAGGCGACTGCGGCTCTGCACAGGGCGCGGGCGGCGCTGGAGGCCGCGCGCTGAGCGGCCTACGGCTCGGGCGGAAAGAAGCGCTGGTGCGCGAAGGCGAGGTCAAGGCGGCGGCCGACGTCGTCGGAGAGGGCGTTGTTCCTGTCCACCTCCTCGCGCCGCCTCATGCCGACGAGCGCGACGTCCACCAGCGGGTTCGATAGTACGTAGTTCAGCAGGAACCCCTCCAGATCCGCGCTCGCGAGATCGGGGAACGCTGCCCTCATCAGGCGCGGGAACACGCCGCTGGTCATGGTCCTCATGGTGACCACGCCCATGCCCCGCGCCTTCGCCTCCCGCATGACGCCGCGTTCGGTGATGAAGTCGCAGGCGCACTGGTAGTTGAGGTTGTAGCGCACCTGAAGGACGTCGAAGGCGCCGCTGGCGATCAGCTCTGAGACCCCGCCGGACGGGAGCTCGGTTGTGAACCCCAGGAAGCGGACCTTGCCCTGCTCTCTTAGCCTCCGATAGGCCTCCAGGCCGCCGCGGTGGAGGATCAGCTCCACGTCGTCGGCGGGGTAGTCGCCGCCGTGGAACTGAAGCACGTCAATGACCTCGGTGCGCAGGCGGCGCAGACTAGCCTCGACGCTCGCGGCGATCCCGCGCGGGTCGCGGGCGCTCGTCTTGGTGGCCACGATGCACTCGCTTCTTCGCCGGCCGACGACGCGGCCAAGGACCTCCTCGCTGATCCCGTCGCCGTACCCCGGGGCGGTATCGAGGTAGTTCAGGCCCAGGTCCAGCGCGTGCTCGAGCGCGTCCAGCACCGACTGCTGTTCGGCCACGCCGGTGGGGTCCCACGTCTCCATGTAGTTCGGGATGCCGACCTGCGCGCCGCCGAAGCCGATCTCTGAGACACGCAGGCCCGTGCGCCCGAGGGTGCGGTATTGCATCGCGGGCCCTTTCGTGATACTAGCAGTTAGCTGGCGGCGCGCCGCCACCTCTCACCGACGGGGAGGCAGCGATGAGCTGGGCACTGCTCGCCCTGGCCGTGCTGATCGTCGCGGCCCTCGAGGTCGTGCTGCGGAGGCGGGCCGGGCGAGTGGTGACCCCGCGGGGCCATCTGAGGGCGGGGAACGCTGCCTTTGCGGCCGGCGACCTGGAGCGCGCGGCCGAGCACTACCGGGAGGCGATCCGGCTCGACCACACCATCGCCGAGGCGCACTACAGGCTGGCCGGGGTGGCCTGGGAGCGGGGTGACCCCGAGGCCGCGGTCGAGCACCTGCGCGACTGCCAGCGATGGGCGCCCGACACCGCCGAGGTCGAGGCCGCCCTCGGCGCAGCCCACCAGCGCCTGGGCGACCATGAGGCCGCGATCCGTCACTACCGGCGCGCGCTGGAGCTGGACCCCAAGCACCAGGAGGCGCGCTGGAGCCTGGCGGCCCTGTACCACGAATTGGGGAGAACAGCCGAGGCGAGGGATGTGTGCCCGGACTACCGGCCGCCGACGGCCGAGGAGGAGGTGGCGCGGCGGCTCTGGGAGCAGCTTCGCGGCGTGGCTCGACGGAAAGCCGACCGCTGGGTGTGGGTGGGCAACGCCTTGGGGCGGGTTCACCGGTTCTCGGTGATCGGCCTGCTGGTGTGGCTCCTGTTCCTCGCCCTGCGGTTCGGCGCAGGCCGCCTGGCGCCGTCGGCTGTCCCCGGCCTCGACCACGCGCTAGTCATACTAGCTATGGCAGCACTCGTTCTCATGTACGCCGCCAGGCTCGGGGGTCGCGCCATGGAGGCGCTCGAGGGCCGCTACTTCCGCAAGCTGTTGCTGGAGGCCGACGCGCCCGAGGAGGATGTTGACCGGCTGCTGGGGCGCCCCGACGGCCCGCCGATGTGGAGGGTGGAGCTCTCGGGCATGCACCTTGTCTTGTGGCTCGGCGTGCCCCTGATCGTGGTCTTCGTCAGGCGCGCAGACCCTGAGCCGACCTGGATAGGCGCGGCAGTCGCCTACATGCTCTTCGCGTGGATCTTCAAGTTCGGCTTCTGGATGGGGCTGGTGCTGGTTGAGCGCGATCGCAGGCCTGCGTGGTGGAGGCGGTACCGGTGGTTCGGAACCCTCAAGGGCACCCTCTTCGCCCTCGTCGCCGTCCCTGGGATCGTCTTCGGCTTTGGGGTACTGCTCGTCCTCATCGGGGAGCTGCTGTTCCGCTACAAGCCTCCCACTAAGGGACCAACTGAGGCGTCGCACACGCGGGTAACCGCTAGTCGGTGGAGGTACGCTGTCGGCCGGTGATCCTGGCGTGGGGTCTATCCGCCGCCCACGGTCGTTGTCCCGCCGGCCCCTAAGCAGATTGGTGAGCGCGAGAGGAAGTAAGAAGAGGAGGCAGGAAAGAGGTAACGAAAGAGGGTAACTCAAGATGGCGCCCCAGTGTGTGATCGCTCTGGGACTAAGGAAAGGAGATGGCGTATGGGCAAACTCGAAGACGCGGTACGCGACGAGATCGTGCGTCTCGCCAGGAGGGAGCTGCGGAACGCGGTGGTTCCGCTTGCGAAGGAGGTGCGAGAGCTGCGGCAAGCGGTCGCGCAACTGGGGAAGACGGTGGGCAGCGCGCAGCAGGCGGCCGCTCCGGCCCGGGCGGAGGCGCAGCCTGAGCCCGGTCGGCTCAGCGCGGCGGCGGGCGAGGTCGAGAAGTCGCGCTTCTCGCCCGCGCTGATCCAGAAGCTGCGGACGCGCTTGGGGCTCTCGCAGAGCCAGCTCGCTGCCCTTGTCGGCGTGAGCGGCCCCGCGGTCGCGCAGTGGGAGAGCGGGCGCAGCACGCCGCGCGGCGCCAACCGGGCCGCGCTCGTCGGGCTCCGCAAGCTCGGGAAGCGGGAGGTGAAGCGCATGGTCGAGGCGCTTCCCGGCGCGAAGGGCGCCGCCGGCGCCAAGGCAAAGAAGGCGAAGAAGAAGGGCCGCGCCAAGGCGAAGAAGGGGGCCTGAGCGGGAGGCGGGCTCTACGGAGGGCGGGCCGGCCCACGATTGCAGGTTCGGCCGGCAGAGAAGCGATCTGAGGCGCGGCCGGGATCACCCCGGCCGCGCCTCACAGGGGTAAGTGCTGCCGGCGGGCGCCGCGGCTATGCGCCGGGCGGCATCCAGTGCGGGTCCTTGCCCCACCACTTGACTGTGCAGCCAACCGGCGTGGTGTTCGGCACACTCACCGGCTTGCCGGCGAGCGCCTCGTCGAGGGCCTCCCGCAGGTCATGGCGGCGGACCCGGGCGGGGTTGTCGGCGTTGTCGTCAATGCGGCCGTGGTAGACGAGGGTGCGGTCGGGGCCGAAGAGGAAGACCTCCGGCGTGCGCACCGCCCCCAGCGCGCGCACCGTCTCTTGCGTGTCGTCGCGGAGGTAGGGGAAGTTGAACCCTTTCTCCTTCGCGCGCTGGACCATGTGTGGGAAGTCGTCAGTGGGGTGGCCGTCGGTCTCGTTGCCGTTGATAGCGATGAGTTGGACGCCCCTGTCGGCGTAGTCCCGCTGGATCTGGACCATCCGATCCTCATACTGGACGACGGTCGGGCAGTGGTTGCAGCTCACGATGATGCACACGGCCTTCTTGTCGGCGTAGTCGGAAAGGCTGTGCATCTTCCCGTCCACGCCCTTCAGGGTGAACTCCGGCGCCTTTGCGCCGATCTCGAGGGTGAATCCCATCAGGCCTCCTTGTCCGCGCGCCGGCTCTGCGCGGCGGCGTAGTCCTCGCTGACGAAGAGCCCGCACTCACAGAAGCCGTCCCGCGCGATATCCTGGTGGTGTTGTGGGCACGGGCAGATGTTGCGCCGGTCCCGCGCCGGCTCGCCCGTGACCTCGCGACACGGGCAGTACCATCGCTTGTGCTGGATCAGGTTCCGCGCCAGCCCCGCCAACACATGCTCGACGGTGACCGCGTCCGGGTTCAGGCGATAGCGGCCGCGCGCGAGGTAGCGCTCTACCATGCGCTCGACACGCGCCCGCGCGTGCTGCTCCTCCGGGCTCGTCATCGGTCTGCCCATGTTAGCAGCCGCCGGCCGCCTCGGTCAACGCGCACCGAAGCCTCGTTGTTGCGCGGGCGCGCCAGCGCTGCGGCGCGCGAGAAGGAAGATGAAGCTCTCCTTGCCGCCAAGGACGATGCGGCGTCGCCCCTCCCTGCGCAGCTCGGCGCAGTCGCGCAGGGCCAGGTCGAGCCACCGACGCCGGGAGGTCAGCAGCGCCGCCCGGCCGCCGGGCCGGAGCACCCGGGCGAGCTCCGGCAGGAGCCGACGGTAGAAGCCTCTAACCTGCTGCGCGTGCCCCACGCGGTGGCCGAAGGGGAGGTTGGAGGCCGCGCGATCCACGGAGGCGTCACGCAGGGGCAGCCGGCCGGCGTCCCAGCGCAGCACCGAGGCGGTCACTCCCGCGGCCGCGAGATTGCGTCGGGCGATCTCGAGCGCCCGCCACCAGATGTCGCCCCCGACGAGGAGGCGGGCCGGCCCCAGGGCCGCGCGCTCGGTGAGCAGGGTCCCGCCGCCACAGGCCACATCGAGAAACCGCTCGTCAGTCGAGTAACCGTTGAGCCGCAGCATCGCATATGCAACTGTCGGGTTGAGAGAGGCCGGGTGGTAGGCGGCCTTCTGCCGGCGTTCCCGGTAGCCGGGGCCCAGGCGGAGGCCGAACAGCGCCCGCGGCCCGACGACCTCGACCTCGATCTCGTAGTCGTGTCCCTCCAGGTCCACCCGCCAGCCCGTCTGCTGCTGGACGCCCGCGCCTGTCCAGGCCGCGATATCCTGGGAGGTGTAGCCGTGCCTCCCCGAGCGGACGGCGGTGATGCGGAAGGAGGGCTGCTGCGGCGGCGGCGTGAGGGCCGCGTGCTGGGCCAGCGCGGGGCCGAGGTCGAGCTCGGCGGCGGCGCGCGATAGCAGCGGGCCGGCGGAGGCGTCGGGGGGGACATCCGCTCGCTCGCCGACGAAGGCGTAGAGGTTCATCGCCGAGCGGAGCGCGAGCAGCGGGCGAGGATCGTCGAAGGAGAGAAACAGCTTGCCGGGCCGGGAGCTGACCATCCTCCCGCCGCGCTCGACCACCTCCTGCGCGGCGATGTCCTCGAGCCCGGGCACCACGGTGATGTAGAACTCCGGCGGGGCGCACTCACTCGTCGCCACCTTCCCCCTCCCCCGCGGCGAGGGGCCTGCACATGAGCACCCCGTGCTCGCCTGTGTCCGCATAGTACTTGTGCAGCCGGCCTGCCGCCTGGAAGCCGCAGCTCTCATAGAGCGCCTGCGCGGCGTGGTTGGACTCCCTGACCTCCAACGTCGCCCGAGCCGCGCCGCGCTCGCGGGCCGCCGCGAGCAGGTGCCGCAGCAGCAGCCGCCCCAGGCCCCGTCGCCGGAAGCTAGGATGCACCGCGAGCGTACTGATGTGCGCCTCGCCGGAGAGGATCCACATCCCCGCGTAGCCGACCAGCTCTTGGCCCTGCCGCGCGACAACGTAGTAGGAGCTTGGGTTTCGCAGCTCCCTGAGATAGGACTCCGCCGTCCACGCCGTCGGGAAGGAGAGACGCTCGATCGCAACCACCTGGGGCACGTCGCCCCGCCGCATGGGCGCGAGCGAGACGCCCGCGAGCCAGCCCTCGTCAGCGCAGGCCGAGGTCAATCTCGAAGCGCTCCTCTGCATAGGACTTGCGCACGTAGATGGGTCGCAGGGGCGCGATCTCGTCGCCCCCCGAGGCCGCGTATCTGCGCCAACCCAGCTCCGCCACGGCCAGCGCATCCGGCGCGCATGCCAGGTCGGGCCGCAGCACGGCCTGCCCTCCCGCGCCCCGCGCCAGCTCCTCCTCGACCAGCCCCAGGAGCGCCACCGGCTCCCCCCAGGCCGCCAGCCGCGCGGCGAGGTCCTCGCGCCCGGCGACACACTCGGGGGCAACTTGCTCGATGTCGTCGGGGCCGATCCAGTAGAGCGCCCCGTAGACCTCGCCCCGCCCGGCCGGCAGAAGGGGGCACGCGAGCCCAGCGATCTTCCCCCGCGCCCGCCAGGCGAGCGCCGCTAGCGACGAGACGCCGACCAGCGGGACGGAGCGCGCGAAGGCGATGGCCTTCGCCGTCGCCAGCCCCACCCGCAGCGAGGTGAACGAGCCCGGCCCCAGCCCGACTGCGATCAGCTCCAGGTCAGCGAAGGTGCATTCCGCCGCCTCGAGGACGCCGGCCACCTCGTCGGCCAGCCGCCGGCACAGGTCGCGGTGGGTCACCTCCCGCCAGGCGGCCAGCTCGCGGCCCCCCCGAACCAGGACGACGCTGGAGTGGGCGGTGGCCGTCTCAATCCCGAGTGCAAGCATCGGCCTCCTCCTCCAGCGCCTCCAGGATCTGCCGGCCGCGCGCGCCCCGGGCGCGCATCACGATGCGCCGCTCATCCTTCCCGGAGCCAAATTCCATCTCGACCTCGAGGCCGTCCGCACAGAGGCCGGCGGGCAGGCGCTCGGCCCACTCGATGGCGACCACCGCGTCCGCGGCCAGCACCTCCTCGACGCCGATCCCGGGCAGATCACCGGCCACAAGCCGGTAGAGGTCGAGGTGGTACAGAGGCAGCCGTCCCTCGTGCTCGTGGATGAGCGTGAAGCTCGGGCTGGTGACGCGCTCGGCCACCCCGAGGCCCTCGGCCAGACCCTGGATCAGCGTCGTCTTCCCGGCGCCAAGGGGCCCCCTTAGGCATACCACATCACGGCCCTCCAGGTGCGCGCCCAGCGCGCGCCCCAGGCGCCGCGTCTCCTCGGCGGAATCCGTCCTCCAGCACTGCTCTCTGCCGGCCGGCTCTGGCATGCGGGGACGCCCCCAGGGGGACTCAACTGGTCTGTGGGGCAAGCCCCGCGGAGGGGCGCGCGCCTCGACCGGGGCGATTATACTGGGGAGCGGCCCGGGCTGTCAAAGCGGCCCCCAGGCGTACTCGCGTCGCCTCCCTCCTCGCCCGGTCCCCGCGCCAGCCGGTCGCGGAGCTGGCCGCACGCGGCAAGCACCTCAGCCCCGCGGGAGGCGCGGACGGCGACGGGGACCCCGCGCTTCTCTAGCCTCCTCGCGAAGCGCCGCGCCGGGCCCGCGTCGGCCGACATGTGCCCCTCGGGCGGGTTCTGCGGGATCAGGTTCACCATGGAGGGGAGCTGG
Organism: uncultured bacterium; assembly: GCA_964385645.1. GTDB lineage: Bacteria > Armatimonadota > Hebobacteria > Hebobacterales > Hebobacteraceae > CAYLPT01. The sequence continues at coordinate 21,933 of CAYLPT010000198.1, read as the reverse complement.
CGGGTGATGGCGGCGAGGGCCCCGGCCTGCTCGGCGCTGTCGTTGACCCCGGGCACGACCACGTACTCGAAGACCACCTTCCTGCCCGTGCGCTCGGCGTACTCTCGCGCTGCCGCGACGACCTCGGAGATCGGGTGGATGCGATTGACCGGCACGAACCGGCTCCGCAACTCGTCGCTGGCGGCGTGCAGGGAGATGGCGAGCGCGACCGGGAGGCCCTCGCCGGCGAGGGAGCGGATCCGATCGGGGAGCCCGCAGGTAGAGAGGGCTATACGCCGGGCCCCGATGTGAAGCCCGTTCGGGTGGTTCAGCAGGCGCACCGCCTTGACTACCGCGTCGTAGTTCGCCAGGGGCTCGCCCATGCCCATGAAGACCACGTGCGAGACCCGCCGCGGCTGGATGAGCCCCTGCGCCCGCACCACCTGCTCCACGATCTCGCCCGCGCTCAGGTCCCGCGTGAAGCCCTGGCGGCCGGTGGCGCAGAACTGGCACCCGTAGGCGCAGCCGATCTGGCTGGATACGCACACCGTTGTCCGGTCTCGGTGGGGGATGACGACCGTCTCGATGAGGTGGCCGTCGTGGGTGAGGAAACCCACTTTCGTGGCCCCGTCCGGCGCGGTCTCCCGGGCGTGGAGCCCCAGCGTGCCGGCGAGCGCGCCCTCTGCCAGCCGCGCCCGGAGGGCACGGGGGAGATCGCTCATCTCCTCGAGCGCCGCCCCCCGGTGGAGCCAAGCGAACAGCTGGCGGGCGCGGTAGGCTGGCTCACCCCAGGCGGCCAGCAGGGCGGCGAGCTCCTCCGGCGCCAGCCCCATCAGGTCGAGCCTAGGTGGCGATGAGACCATCGGGGTTGGCCGACGCCCGGGCGGCGGGGGGCTTCGACGCCGCTCAGTGCGCCTCCCCGCCCTCGACGACGATGCAGGTGAGGGTGCGGGCGACGCTGGAGATGGCCTGGATCTTGGCGACGACGAGCTGGGCGATGGACTTGAAGTCCGGCGCCTCGGCGTGGACGATCACGTCGAAGGGGCCGGTGACCGCATAGCTGGCGCTCACTCCCTTGATCTTGGCGATCTGCCGGCTGACGCTGAGCGCCTTGCCGGCCTTGGCCTCCAGGAGGATGAAGGCCTGCACGCCCTTGCCTGCGTTGCGCGCCACCGTGGCCTCCTTTCCGCCTCCCGGCTAGGGGCCGGAGGTTTCGGTGGGCTGCGCGGCCGGGGTCGGAGATGCCTCCTGCTTGCGCTTGCTGAAGGCCACGGCCGCGGTAAGCGCAAGCAGGGAAACTGCGACGACCAGCCCGCGCACCCCCGCCGAGATCGGCGCGATGACCACCGGCGCCGCCAGGATGGCCACCAGGTTCATCACCTTGATGAGGATGTTCAGCGCCGGCCCAGCGGTGTCCTTCAGCGGGTCGCCCACTGTGTCGCCGACGACCGCCGCTTTGTGGTAATCGGTCCCCTTTCCGCCCAGGAAGCCGTCCTCGATCTTCTTTTTCGCGTTATCCCAGGCCCCCCCCACGTTGGCCTGGAAGACGGCCATGAGCTGCCCGGTGAGAATCGCCCCCGCCAGCAGGCCTCCCAGCGCGGCGGTGCCCACCTGAGCCCCCGCGAAGCCGAGCCCGAAGGTTACCAGGATCGGGGTCGCGATCGCCAGCACGCCGGGGCCCAGCAGTTCCCTCTGCGCAGCGGCGGTGCTGATGAGCACGCAGCGCCCGTAATCGGGCCTGGCCTTCCCCTCCATGAGCCCGGGGATCTCCCGGAACTGCCGGCGCACCTCCTCCACCAGCATCCCGGCCGCCCGGCTCACCGCCCGGATGGCGAGGGAGGAGAACAGGAAAGGCACCGCACCGCCTATAAGCAGGCCCACGAACACCAGGGGGAGGTTGATCTGGATGCCGATCGTCTTCAGCCCTGCGTCCTCGATGAACGAGCCGAACAGGGAGGTGGCCGCCAGCACCGCGGCGCCGATGGCGAAGCCCTTGGTGAGGGCCTTGGTGGTGTTGCCCGCGGCATCCAGGCGCGCCACCATGCGCCCCGCGCTTGCGGACACGCCCTCATCCCGCAGCGCGCCCGACATCTCGAGGATTCCGTTGGCGTTGTCGGTGATGGGCCCGAACGTGTCCATGGACAGGATGAAGGCGGTGATGGTGAGCAGCCCCAGGCCCGAGAGCGAGATGGCGTAGAAGGCCATCACAGGGTCGCGGAACAGCGCGAACGCGCCCACGATGGTGAGCGCGATCGCCACCATCGCCCACACGCTGGACTCCATCCCCTCGGCCAGCCCGGTGAGGAGCATGGTGGCGGCGCCGGTCCTGGTCGCGGAGGCGATCTCTGTGACGGGGGGCTTGCGCACCGAGGTGAAGTACTCGGTCAGCCAGCCAGTCACCAACACGAGGACGACGCCGAGGAAGGTGGCCAGGAACATCCGCAGATCGCCCAGGTAGAGCCAGGCCACCGCCGCGAAGCCCACGGAGGCAAACAGCGCCGAGGCGCGGAAGCCGCGGTTGATGGGCTCCATCGGGTCCAGCGCCTCGTCGTCACTGCCCCGCACGAACCAGGAGCCGGCGATGGAGGCCAACACGCCGATCGCGTGCACCAGCAGCGGGTAGATCACCAACTTCACGCCCAGCACGCGGCCCGCTGGGCTCGCCGCCGCGGCCACGCCCAGGATGATGGAGGCGACCAGGGTGGCCGTGTAGGACTCGAAGACATCGGCGGCCACGCCGGCGCAGTCGCCGACGTTGTCGCCCACGTTGTCGGCGATCACCGCCGCGTTGCGGGGGTCGTCTTCGGGGATGCCCGCCTCCACCTTGCCCACCAGGTCGGCGCCCACGTCGGCCGCCTTGGTATAGATGCCTCCGCCCACTCTCATGAAGAGGGCGGTCAGGGAGGCGCTGAAGCCGAAGCCCAGCAGCACCTTGAGCGCCTCCTCGCGGAAGCCCAGCAGGATGAGGCTGCACCCCAGCAGCCCCAGCCCTGTGGTGAAGAGCCCGGACACGGCCCCCGCCCGAAAGGCGATCTCGAGGGCCTGCTTGTAGCTGCTCATCGCGGCGCTGGCGACGCGGGCGTTCGCCCGCACCGCAACGTTCATGCCGATCAGACCCGCGCTGTACGACGCGCACGCCCCCAGCAGCACCGCGAAGCCGATGCCTGCCGCCAGGCCGGCCCCCGCGATCCCCCGGTAGAGCAGGAACAGACCGACGGCCACGGCGACGACGAACCAGACGAGGGTGCGCAGTTGCTTCATCATATAGGCCTGCGCGCCCTCCTGGATGGCGGCGCTCACCTCCCGCATCCCCTGGGGGCCGGGGTCGAGGGCGAGCGTCCGGCGGGCCAGGTAGGCGCCGTAGCCCAGCGCCACCAGCGCGCAGGCCAGCACCAGCAGCATGAGCGCCAGGTCGCCCCTGGCCAGGTCGGGCAACCTGGCGGCCTGGGTGGTGGCGGGCGCCTCGGGCGCCTGGGCCAACGCCAGCGCGGGAAGGGCGAGCAGCGCGCTCGCCCAGGTCAGGGTCAGCTTGCGGTTCAAGGCTTCATCCTCCACTCCGGTGATAGGCCCGGCGAGCCCGCGGGCGAGCGACGGATAGGGCTGCGGGGCCGCGGGTCGCGGGCGCGGCGGGGCCGCCCGCGGCGTCGTCAAGCCCTCATCGCCGCCGGGCCCCCCGCCAATCCAGGGGCAGAGTATAGCAGCCCCGCGGCCGCAGCGCAACCACCGAGTGGGGCCCTGCCAGAGGTCCTAGCGGGTGCGCGAGATCCAGATGGCGATGGCCGCGCAGAGCGCGCTGACGGCGTAGGTGAGCCAGACGACGCGGGGCTCGGACAGCCCGAGGGCTATGAGACGGTGGTGGAGGTGGTCGCGGTCGGCGACGGAGGCGGGCCGGCCCTGGGCCCAGCGACGCAGGGGCGAAAGGGCGGTATCCAGCAGGGGCACCGCGAGCACGAGTATGGGCACGAAGATGGCGATGGCCGCGGCCATCTTGAAGGCGCCGATGACGGTGGCGGCGCCGATGAGATACCCGAGCAGATAGGCGCCCGTATCGCCCATGAAGATGCGGGCCGGGTGCCAGTTCCAGGGCAGGAAGCCGAGGGCCGCGCCGGCCATCGCAGCGCATAGAAGGGCCACCGCCAGCTGTCCCCAGGCGAGGGCGATCAGCGACAGCGCCACGCAGGCGATGGCCGATACGCCGGCCGCCAGCCCGTCGAGCCCATCTATGAGGTTGATTGCGTTCGTGACCCCCACGACCCAGAGGATGGTGAGGAAGCCCGCCAGCCATCCGGGGAGCGCGATCATCCCCGGCCCGAAGGGATGGGAGAGATGGGTGATGGCAACGCCGCCCACGAGCAGGGGCACGGTGGCGAGCACCTGGAGGGCGAGCTTGGCGTTGGCCGGCAGATCGTAGCGGTCGTCCACGAAGCCGACCAGCCCGACGAAGAAGGCCCCGCCGAAGATCCCGGCCGCGGCCCGCGTCGGCAGGTGGACGAAGAAGCCGCCCGCGGCCGCGCCGACAAGCAGCCCGAGCGCGATCGCGAGCCCGCCCCAGGTGGGTATGGGATGGTGGTGGAGCTTGCGCTCGTTGGGCCTGTCCAGCGCGCCCGTCCGCAAGGCCAGCCAGCGGGCCGCGGGAGTGGCGGCGAAGGCGACCGCCCACGCGACCGCGTAGGCGACGACCAGGCCGGCCGGCAGGCCCAGCTTCATGCCGATGCCCCGCGCTCGTCCCCCGACGCGGCCCGCGGACCCGCCGGCAGGCGGACCAGCTCGATGCGCGCCTCCTCGATGATGTCGAGGGCGAGTGGGTCGGGGTAGTCGCCCTCGTAGACGATGCGCGCGACGCCGGCGTTGACGAGCATCTTCGCGCAGGTCACACAGGGCTGAGTGGTGCAGTAGAGCACGGAGTTCTCCAACGAGACGCCGTGCAGCGCGCCCTGGATGATGGCGTTCTGCTCAGCGTGCAGGCCGCGGCACAGCTCGGTGCGTTCGCCGGCGGGCACGCCCAGGCGCTCGCGAAGGCAGCCGACCTCATCGCAGTGGGCCAGGCCGCTGGGCGCGCCGTTGTAGCCGGTGGCGAGGATGCGCTTTCGGCGCACGAGCACCGCGCCGACCTGCCTCCGCAAGCAGGTCGAGCGGCGGGCCACCACCCGCGCCATCTCCAGGAAGTACTCGTCCCAGGGCGGGCGGTCAGCCATCGCCGAGCGCCCCAAGGCAACTGCAGGTGACGGGCGAACGCCGCTGGGGCCCGGCCGCCAGGGGAGCCCCCGCGGCGCGGGTGCACGGCCTCGGGGCGGTCCGGAGGCGGTGGGGGTGCTGGGAGTCGTACACGCGCGCTCCCCGCTACGCGGACTGCGACTCGCCGGCTTCCTCTTCGCCCTGCTCGGCCGAGAGGTTCTTGGGCAGCGTGAAGGTGAAGGTGGACCCCTCCCCCAGCTTGCTCCGGACGCCGACCTCTCCCTTGTGGGCCTCCACCAGGTGCTTGACGAGGTAGAGGCCGATTCCGGTGCCGTACTGCCGCCGGGAGTCGCGGGAGTCGACGCGGTGGAACCGCGTGAACAGCCGGCCGATCTGGTCCTCGGGGATGCCGATGCCTTGGTCGCTGACGCTGACGAAGACGCGGTCCCCGAGGTCGCGGGCCTCGATGGTGATCTTCCCGCCCTCGGGGCTGTACTTGATGGCGTTGGAGACGAGGTTGGTCAACACCTGGTCCACCTTGTCCCGGTCGGCCGTGATGGGCTCCAGGTCCTCGGGAACCAACAGCTCGAACTCGTGGTTGCTGGTGTAGGCCCGCTGGCTCTCGACCACTCGCCGGATCAGCTCCCGGAGGTCCACCTCGCTCAGCACCAGGTCGAGCGCCCGCCCCGACTCGATCCGCGACAAGTTCAGCAGATCGCTGATGAGGCGCACCAGCCGGTCGCACTCGGTGTCAATGATGCGGTAGAACTCCATCTGCATGTCGCGGTCGTAGTAGCCCTGGGTGTCGTCGAGCAGGGTGCGCACGAAGCCCTTGATCGAGGTCAGGGGGGTGCGCAGCTCGTGGGAGACGGTGGAGACGAACTCGCTCTTCATGCGCTCCACGCTGCGCAGCTCGGTGATGTCGTTGAAGGTCGCCACCACCCCCGAGATGTCGCTGTCCTCGCCCCGCAGCAGCGCGGTCTGCACCTGGTAGATCCGCTCCTCAGGGGTGTAGATGGACACCTCGGCGCTCTGCTCGGGATCCCCGTTCAGGCACGCCTCGACCAGCTCGTGGATCCCCTCCTCCCGCACCACCTGCTTGAGCGGCCGCCCCGTGCCGTCCCCGGGGGGGAGCCCGAAGATGTGCTTGGCGGCCATGTTCATGAGCCGGACTCGCCCGTCTCGACCCACCACGAGCACGCCCGAGAGCATCCCCTGGAGCGTCTGCTCCAGGGCCCGCTTCTCGTCCGAGACGGCGATGAAAAGCCGCGCGCTCGAGATCACCGAGGCCGCGCTCCGAGAGAGCGCGGTGAGCAGGGTCACGTCCTCCTCGGTGAAGCGCTGCCCGCTTCGCTTGTTGAACACGTGGAAGACGCCGATGCAGTTCTTCTCGACCACCACCCCCTCGGCGTCTTTGCGCTCGACCATGAGCGGAACCGTCAGCGCGTTGGTGACGTTGAGGAGCGCCACGTTCTCCTTCACCGTCCGCGGGTCGCTCATGGCGTGGTCGGTGATGACCGGCCGACCCTCTCGAAACACCTGGCCGGAGATGCCCTGGGTGGCGCGCACCCGGAAGATCTCGACCTCGTCCTTGGAGAGCCCCAGCGCCGGCCACTGGCTAACCAGCTCGCCCGTCTCCTGGTCGTAGAGCATGATCACGGCCTTCTCGGCCTGTAGGATCATCGCCACTCGACGCAGGAACCACCGCAGAGTCGCCTCCAGCTCCGCCGAGGTGGTGATGGGCGCGGGCGCGCCGCTCGAGGTGTCCTGAAGCTGCGCCTCCAGCTCGCGCTTGGCCTCCTGGAGCTCGCCGATCTGCTTGCGCAGCCGCTCCAGCTCGGCCCGGATCTCGTCGTCCTGTCTCACAGAGCCTGTCTGTTCCGTCAACCCGCCGACCTCAGATTCGCGTCTGCCCTACTGCCCGCGACGCTCCGCGCGCGCTCGCACTTCCTCCGGGAGCCGCGCCGCCGCCGTCACGTCTACGTTCCGCAGCGCCTCGGCCGCGACCTCTGGCGGCGTCACGTTGATGTGGATGCCCGTGCCCATCTCGAAGCCCGCCGCGATGGTGAGCCGGGGCGTGATGTCCAGGTGCCAGTGGAACTCCTCGGTCTCGTCCTCGTCACAGGGCGCGGTGTAGATGTTGTAGTTGTAGGGCGGATCGTCCAGGCACAGGCATATCCGCCCCAACGTCTCGCCCAGGATCTGCGCGAAGCTCGCCTGCTCCTCCGCCGGGATGGCCGCGAAGGACGCCAGGTGTCGCTTCGGGATCACCCAGGTCTCGAACGGGTACCGCGAGGCGTAGGGTTCGAGGGCGACGAAGTGCTCGTTCTCCGTCACCAGCCGCGCCCGCTCGTCCAGCTCCTGGCGCAGGATATCGCAGTACACGCAGCGGTCCCGGTACTGCATGTAGCGGCGCGCGCCCTCGAGCTGCCGCACCACGTCTCCAGGCACCATCGGCGTGGCGATGAGCTGAGAGTGGGGGTGGCTAAGGGAGGCGCCCGCGACGCGGCCGTGGTTGCGAAAGATGGTGATCGCCTTCAGCCGCGGGTCCTTCTTCAGGTCCAGGTAGCGGGCCCGATACGCCCACAGCACGTCCTCGATCTGGCGAGGGTCGAGGAACGCGGGGTGCTTGTCGTGCTCGGGCGTCTCGATGATCACCTCGTGCGCGCCGACCCCGTTCATCCAGTCGTACATCCCGAAACCGGTCTTGTTCAGCTCGCCCTCGACCGCCAGCGCGGGGTACTTGTTCGGCACCACTCTCACCCACCAGCCAGGCCCATTGCGCTGACTGCCGGGGTGCCGGAAGGCGAGTATCTCCGGCGGCGTCATGCGCTCGTTCCCCGGGCAGAAGGGGCAGTCGCCCGGCGCCTCCCCCCCGCGCTCCACGGCATGGGAGCGGAAGTCGTCTGGGCGCTTGGCCCGCTCCCCGGCCATAATCACCCACTCGCCTGTGATCGGGTCGCGCCGCAACTCCGGCATTCACCTGACCTTGCCGGGACTCGCCCCAGGGGCCACATTGGACGCCGCAGCCGCGGCGCCAACCCCTGGCTGTCCCTCACAACAGATCATCGTCCCCCAGCCCCCCAGGGACCCGCCGACGACGGCCCTCCCCTGCCTCCGCCTACTCCGCGCCGGTGCGCCGACCCCTCGAGACCGAGTCCCTACGCGGCCAGCAACAGAGGCGACATCCAGCTCCGATGCTAATGCATGAGTCAAGCTAACTTGCCATTCCGCAGGTCCGAAGCCGCCTCCCTCACCCGGGGCGCCGCTCCGGCTGCCGCACACTTCTGTGCCCCCGCGCTGGGACTTCTGCGCCCAGGCCGCACCCGCCAACAGGGACGGCTCCATTGTATAGTACCCTGTTTTCGCCTGTCAACCTCCTCCGCCTACCCCGCCGCTTGCCCTGTTCACGGCTGGAACCGGATGAGGATGACCTCCCCCTCCCTCAGCTCGTAGTCTCGGCCCTCGGTGCGCACTCGCCCGGCCCGGTGGGCCGCCTGCCACGAGCCGGCCGCGGCGAGCTCCTCGAAGCCGATCACCTCCGCGCGTACGAACCCCCGCCCCATGTCGGTGTGGATGCGGCCCGCGGCGGCCGCCGCGGTGGTGCCGCGGGGAACCGCCCAGGCGCGCGCCTCGGCTCCTACGCCTGTGAAGAACGTAATCAGCCCCAGCCGATCGTAGCAGGCGCGGATGACCCGCTCCAGCCCCGTGGACGAGAGGTCCATCTCCGCCATGAAGGCCGCTCGCTCCTCCTCCTCCAGCTCCGCCAGGTCGGCCTCCAACTTCCCCGCCACCGCCACCACCGGCCCATCCAGCTTCCCCTCCAGCCGGCGCACGAGGCCCTCGACCTCGGCCGGGTCCTGCCCCTCCCCGATGTTGGCCAGGTAGACCTCCGGCTTCGCGGTGAGCAGTGGCGACTGTATGAGAGCGGTGAGCTCGGCCCCCTCGAGCAAGGTTCGCGCCGGTCGGCCGCCCTGCAGGTGTTCTCGCACGCGGCGGATGGCGGCCGCCTCCGCCTCCGCTTCGGCGGCGCGCGCCTTCAGCCCGCTGGCCAGGCGGCCCATCCGCCGCTCCAAACCCTCCAGATCGGCGAGGATGAGCTCCGTCTCCACAGTCTCGGCGTCACGGACCGGGTCGAGCTCCCCCTCCACGTGCGCCACCCTCGGGTCTGGGAAGCAGCGCAGCACGTGGAGGATGGCGTCGCCCTCGCGGATGGCCGCCAGGAACTGGTTCCCAAGCCCCTCCCCGCGGCTCGCTCCCTTCACCAGCCCCGCGATGTCCACGAACTCGATGGTCGCCGGCACCGCCCGCTCCTGCCCGAAGAGCGCTGCCACCTGGGCCAGCCGGGGGTCGGGGACGGGGACGACCGCGTGGTTGGGCTCGATGGTGCAGAAGGCGTACTCAGCCACCTTCGCCCCTCCCCGGCAGAGAGCGTTGAACACGGTGGACTTGCCGACATTGGGCAGCCCGACGATCCCCACCCTCAGCATCGCGACTCCAGCAACCGGCGCAGTTGCCTCGCGTCCTCGACCGCGTGTCCGTGAGCGTCGTTGTTGAAGTAGACAAACACCTCCTGGCCTGCGCCGGCCCAGGCTGTGATCTCGCCGGCCCAGCGAGCCAGCTCCGCGTCAGAATATTTGGACACATACAGCCGGGGCTTGCCGTGCATGCGCACATACTGGAAGTCGGCCGTCCTGACATCCGCGTCGGGGAAGCGCGGCGCGGAGACACGCACGAGCGCTGCGTCTGCCTCCCTGAGCAGGCAGTAGACGGCCTCGCAGTGCCAGCTCTCTGACCGGAACTCGAAGGCGCAACGGGGCCCGCCGGAGAGGTGACGGAGGAAGGCGGACAGCCGCTCTGGGTCACAGCCCCAGTTGGGCGGGAGCTGGAACAGGAGCGGGCCCAGGCGGTCGCCCAGCAGCCGGGCGCGGGCGAGGAACGCGGCCAGCTCCTCCTCGCAGTCGGCGAGGCGCTTGCGGTGGGTGATGGTGCGGGGTGCCTTGATGGCGAAGAGGAAACCCTCGGGCGTCCGGGCGCGCCAGCCCTCGAACGTAGAGGCTGGCAGCAGCCGATAGAAGGTGGCGTTCACCTCGACCGTCTCGAACTCGGAGGCATAGTGCTCCAGCCATACGCGCGAGGGAAGGCCGCGGGGGTAGAAGACGTCCCGCCAGTGCTGGTAGTTCCAGCCGGAGGTGCCGATGTGGATCACGGGCCTGCGCCCGTCCGCTACTGGGAAGCCTCTGCAAGCGCCTCGAGGCGGGCCTCGGCCTGCTCGATCAGGGAGGCGAGCTTGAGGCATGCGTCGGCGTTCTCCTCGAGCAGCACCTCCCCCGCTTGGACCCGACCGGCCATCTGCTCCAGCCATGCCAGCCCGTCGTAGAGCTCGATGAGCTTGTCGCGGTCGTTGATCTGGGGCAACAGCTCTCGTACCCGGGAGGCCAGCGACTCCAGCCGGTCGGCCTGCTCGGTGAGGAACTCGTCGCGCTTCTGCTCGATGGAGGCCTGCAACTCCTGCGCCCGGCGCTGGCGCTCCGCGAGGTAGCGGTCCACCTCTCGCGCGGCGCGCCGCAGGCCAGGCGAGCGCTCGAGCGCCTGCTTGATCAGGAGCACGCGGTGGAGCGCGTCGAAGTCATAGGCCCGGCGGCTGGAGTCACCCTCCTCCTCTTCGCCCTCGACCGCGGTGACGATTCCGGTGTCCGTCCAGTAGGTGAGCTGGCGGCGGGAGACCCCGGTGAACTGGGCCGCCTTGCCTGTGGTGAGCTTCAGGCGCTGGAGCAGCTCGCACGGCTCCACCGGCACAAGGAGGTCCTGCCGCTCGGAGGCCTTGTCTGCCAATTGCCACCTCCACAGTGGTTGTCTGGTCCGAGGGCGATCAAGAACAGCCGCGCGTGGCCCAACGCCGCCACATCGCAGGCCTTTCCGTGTGCCTCCCGGACGCCAGGGCGCCGGACATTATAGTGATGCCAACACAACCTGTCAAGCGCAGTCTGTCCTCGCAGGCTCGAGCGCCGGCGGGCTGGAGGGGGTCACGGAGTCCTTGGGCTCGATGGCGGCGATGGCGGCCTTGTTGATGGCGAGCACGTCGAACTCCCCCACCAGGCGGCTCTCCTCGCCTGTGAGCGCGTACACGCGGGCGGCGGTGAGGGGGATGAACTGACGGCTGTCCTCCTCAATCTGCTGGAGCAGCCGTCGGTTGGCGTACTTCCACGCCCGGCCGTCCACTCGGTGCCCAGGCAGGTAGAGGGACACCGGCACAAACCCCTGATACTCCTCGCGATAGCTCATTGGGGACCTCCCCTCGCATAGCTGCGCGCCTCCTTCAGCGCTGTTGCTCCACCTCCTACCGCGGGCGCGTCAGAACCGGACTGCGAACTTGAGCACCTTGTCCGGCTGGTGGGCGATGAGGTCGAAGACCTGCGGGCCTTGCTCCAGGGGGACGACCGGGTCAATGAGCCCCGCCGGGGCGAGAACTCCCTTCCGCATGAGGGTGACGATGGCATCATAAGCCCGGCGCTCGTCCCAGCGGGGAAAGTCCCGGGGCGGGTGGCCCCAGCCGCAGCCGTGGGGCACGACCAGCGTGAGCCGGTTGTGGTGCCACTCGCGGCCGAGCCAGAGGTCCCGCGCCTCGCCCTGGTAGAAGCCCGCGGAGCACACCGTGCCCGTGACGCGAGTGGCGCGGACCGCGGTGTGCAGCGCGGCGTAGGAGCCGGCGACCTCGATGGCGACGTCCACGCCGGGGCCGCCGGTGAGCCGGTGCGCCTCCAGGGCCGCGTCGCCGGTCGTCGGGTCCAGGGTGTGGTCGGCGCCGTTGCGTGCCGCCCACTCGCGGCGGCGGGCGATGGGGTCAATGGCGATGACGTGCGCGGCGCCGCTGTGGGCGGCCATGCTCACCGCTAGCAGGCCGATGGCGCCCAGCCCCACCACCGCGACTGAATCGCCGTAGCGGACCGGGGACTCGCGGATGCAGTGGAAGGCCACGTAGGCCGGCTCCAGGCACAGCGCGATCAGGGGGTCGAGGTCGCCCAAGGGCCAGAGCGCGTCCTCGTGGGCGATGTTGGTCTCGCGCACGTCCATGAGGCCGAAGACGCGATCGCCCACGCTCCAGCGCTTGACCTCCGCGCCCACCGCGGCGACGACGCCGACCCCGCTCGTCCCGGTGTTCATGGGCCCTCGGGGCCGCTCCGGCCCCTCCGCGGGCACGAACAGACGCATGGCCTGGTCGAAGCGCTGGCCCTCGGAGTTGACGTTGTCGAGGAGGGCGAGGGTGGTGCCGTGCTTGCCGGAGGCAATCTCCGTGCGCACGAGCACCTGGCGGGGCTCAAGCGGGGGGTCCTCGTACTCGAGCACTTCTACTCGTTCGGGAGCAGTGATTGCGAGTCGGCGGGGCATCTGCGCTGTCCTCCTCGCCGGCAGCTTCGCGCGCGGCCGGCGGCCGCGGATTCGCTCCTACGCTGGGGAGTCCTCCCCAGCCCCGAGCAGGGGGCCGCGGGAGAGTGGGGAAGTGGCCGGCCCCGAGGAGGAACACGACATGAGACTGGGAGGGCCGGTCTTCGTTGACTCACACGACCCCGAGCTGATCGCCCGCGCCCATCGCGAGCTGGGCTACCGGGCCGGCTACTGCCCCGGGGGCCTCACGCTTGACGACCCGGCGCGGGTGCGAGCGGTCCGGGAGGCCTTCGCACGGCACGATGTGGTGATCGCGGAGGCGGGGTGCTGGAACAACCTGATGGACCCCGACGAGGACAGGCGGCGCGCGAACATCAAGGCGATGCAGGAGACGCTCGCCCTGGCCGACGAGGTGGGCGCGCTGTGTGTTGTCAACATCGCCGGCAGCCGTGACCCCGAGCGCTGGGACGGCCCGCATCCCGACAACTACTCGCAGGAGACCTTCGACCTGGCGGTGGCGAACGCGCGGGAGATCATAGACGCCGTCCGGCCCAGGCGGGCGAAGCTGACCTATGAGATGATGCCCTTCTGCCCGCCCGACAGCGCCGACTCCTACCTTCGGCTGATGGCGGCCATTGACCGGCCGGCCTTCGCGGTTCACCTGGATGTCGTGAACATCATCAACGGCGTGGACCGCTACTTCGCCAACAGGGCCGTGATCGAGGAGTGCTTCCGCAAGCTGGGGCCGCACATCGTCTCCTGTCACCTGAAGGACATCCGGCTGGAGAGCCAGCTTACGGTGCACCTCAACGAGGTGCTGGTGGGCGAGGGCGCCCTGGACATCGCCGCCCATCTGCGGGAGGTCCAGAAACTCGCGCACGACCCGCCGGTGATGCTGGAGCACCTCCAGACCGCCGAGGAGTACGACCGGGCGCGGGCCCACGTCATGAGGGTGGCGCGGGAGATCGGCGTCAGCCTGGAGGAGTGAGGGCAGCGCGGGAGCAGGAGACACGCTCCTGCCCTACGGTGCCCTGCCAGGGACTGGAGGGGGCGGATCGTCCCGCTTGAGGTCGAGCCAGTCCATCTCGTGCCGGGTGAGGCGCAGGTCGGCGGCGGCTACGCAGGAGTCGAGCTCCTCGAGGGTCCGCGGGCCGACGAGCGCGATGATCGGCCCCTCCAGGTTCAGCACCCAGGCGAGCGCGATCTGGATGCCCGTGACGCCCTTGTCGGCCGCGAGCCGGCGGGCGCGGGCCAGCCTCTCGAAGTTGTCCTCGCTGTGCATTGCCCGCACTAGGTTGGGATCGCCCGCGCTCGGCGGCCCCGCGTGCTCGCGGAAGAACCCCCTGCCCTGGGCGGACCAGGCGATGATGGGCATCCCCGCCTCCGCGTGCCAGGCTACGTCCTGCTCGGTGGCATGCACGCATCCGGGATAGAAGGGCCCTGACGCTCGCGCCAGGCAAACGTTCGGGCTGGAGAAGGAGAGCCCCACCAGGCCCCGCTGCCGGGCGTAGTCGTTGGCGGCGAGGATACGCTCCCGCGACCAGTTGGAGGCGCCGAAGGCGCGGATGCGCCCTTGGCGCAACTCCTCGTTGAGGGCCTCGACCAGCGGGCCGACGGGGAAGCTGGGGTCGTCGCGGTGGAAGGCCCAGAGGTCGAGGCATTCGGCGCCGAGCCGGGAGAGGGCGAGCGAGATGCTCTCGTGGATGACCTGTGGGCGCACCGGGTGGGGCGGCATGTGGCAGCCCTTATCCAGGATCACCACGTCGGCCCGATTGCCGCGCGCGGCGAGCCAGCGGCCGAGCACCTCCTCTGAGAGGCCGTTGCCGTAGTGGTTGGCGGTGTCCACGAGGTTGCCGCCGAGGGCGACGAAGCGGTCGAGCAGGGCGAAGCTCGCCTCCTCACAGTCGGGCCGAAACCACTCGGCGCCGAGGCCGAGGCAGGAGACCTCGCGGCCCAGGGAGGGGAAGGGAAGTGTGCGCATTCCTGCTAGTCGCCCTCCTCGCCGTCGAACACCAGGCCCATGTCGGCGCGGAGGGCGTCGAGGGCGCGCATCTGGCCCAGGCTATCGTCCCAGGTCATGGCGGGGGCCTGGCGCTGCTCCAGGTGCTCGGCGACGTGCAGGGCCTCGTTCTCGTAGAGGTCGCGGCCGAGGCTGATCTCGAAGGTCTCCGCCTTGCCGTCGGCGAGGAGCATCACAGGGGTCCCGCTCTCCGGCGGCAGCCACGGGCTCTCGATGTGGATGCTGCCGCGGCTGCCATAGATGTCGGCGGAGGCGGGGACGTTGCACTGGATGCCGCTGGTGAAGTAAGCCACCGGCCCGGAGGGGAACTCGAGCACCCCGGCCATGTACTCATCCACGCGGGTCCGCTCGCCGATGTGGGCCACCGCGCGGCACCGCGCGGGCTCCTCCCCCACCGCCCAGCGGCAGAAGGAGACGCAGTAGCAGCCCACGTCCATGAGTCCGCCACCGCCCATGTAGTTGACCATCCGCGTGTTGTCGTACTGCGGCCCCATGTTGAACGAGAAGCTGGCGTGGAGGGTGCGGACCTCGCCGATGGCCCCCGCCTCCAGCAGCTCGCGAACCTTCTGGAGCTGGGGGTGGCAGCGGTACATGAAGGCCTCCATGAAGAAGACGTCCTGGGCCTTGACGACGGCGAGCACGCGCTCGAGCTGGGGCGTGTTGAGGGTGACGGGCTTCTCACAGAGGATGTGCTTGCCGGCCTGCGCGGCCTTGATGGACCACTCGGCATGGAGGTGGTTGGGCAGCGCGATGTACACGACGTCCACGTCAGGATCGGCGAGGACCTCGTCGTAGGACCCATATGCGCGCTCGAGGCCGTGCTTGGCCGCGAACTCCCGGGCCTTCTCGAGGTTGCGGGAGCCGATGGCGAGGCCCGTCGCCTGATCGGTGCGGGTGAGCCCGTTGGCGAACTTGGCGGCGATGTTGCCGGCGCCAAGCAACCCCCATCTCAGGTGTCTCATCGCGAGGTCTCTCCAGATCCCGGCGGACGGCCAGGCGTGCGGTATAGGCCGACAGCTTCGGCAGGCGGCGGGCGGTTCCTGCGCGAGGAGTGACGCTCAGATCTCCTCCTCAATCTCGGGGGCAGTGAGCTGGCGGGCCTGAGTGTCGAGGGGTTGGAGCTCCGGCACCTCTTCGCCGGCGGCCGCGCCCAGGTCGCGGAAGCGGCGTGCCTGCGGCAGGACGTTGCGCTCGAGAGAGCCCACGGCGGCGTTGTAGGCCTCCGTGGCCGACCCCAGCCGCCGGCCGAGGTTGGCCAGGTGGCCCACGAAGGTGCGGAGACGGCGGTGCAGCTCGGCTCCGAGGTTGCTCACCTCCTGGGCGCTCTTGGCGACCTGTTCCTGCCGCCAGCCGTAGGCGATGGAGCGCAGCAACGCGACCAGGGTCGTGGGGCTGGCGAGCACCACCCGGTCGCGCATCCCCTGCTCGATCAGGTCTGGGTCCACCGAGCAGGCGGCGTGGAGGAAGGACTCCCCGGGGACGAACATCACGACGAACTCCGGGGTGGGCTCGAACTGCTCCCAGTAGGACTTGGCGGCGAGAGCCCGCACGTGCTCCCGGACCTGCCGGGCGTGCTGGGCGAGGAAGGCCTTCCGCTGCTCGTCGTCCTGGGCCTCCACGGCGTTCAGGTAGGCATCCAGGGAGACCTTAGCATCCACCACTACCTGCCGCTCGGCCGGCAGCCGCACGACCATGTCGGGGCGGAGCCGCCCGGCTTCGCCTTCGGCAGTGGGCTGGGTGACGAAGTCCACGTGGTCGCTCATCCCCGCCAGCTCCACCGCGCGGTGCAGGGACAGCTCCCCCCAGCGCCCCCGGACCTGGGGCCGCCGCAGCGCGGTCACCAGGTTGCCGGTCTCGCGCTGGAGCTGCTGCTCGCTGGCCAGCAGGCTCTTGAGCTGGTTCTCCAGGCTGCCGTAGGCCTGCTGGCGGGTGCGCTCCAGCTCCCGCAGATGGTCCTCATAACGCCGCAGCGCCTCCCGCAGCGGCTCCAGGGTCCGCTGGGCGGACTGCACGAAGGACTCCGCGTTCTGGCGCAGGGCCTCGGCCGAGAGGGCCTGGAAGGTGTCGCCGAGCTGGTGTCTGGCCTGCTCCAGCAAGGAGCGCTGGTCCTCCAGTTGCCTGTCCGCCGCCTGCGCGCGGGTCTCGGCGGCGACGCGCGCGTCGCGCTCCTCCTGGAGACGGCGCACCAGCCTGGCGTTGGCCCACACCCACCCCAGCAGCCCGCCCACGGCGAGCCCAATGATGAGGAAGATCGCCTCGAGCATGGCCCTCTCCCCGACACCCGGGATGGAGGGATTCTAGCCGATCTTCGGCTGCCAGGCAACCTCGCGCGCAGGGCTCCGGGGCCGAGCCGGCGAAGAGCAGGCTCATGAGCCGGATCGAGGTCATCGAGTCGGCGGCGATTCTGGCGGCGCTGGCGAGCCTCTGGCCGTTGATCGCGGGCCACCGCTCCAACTGGTACCGGGTGTGGCTGCTGGCGGTGCTGGTGGGGATGGTCTGGCTGGCGGTGAGGCGGATCCGCCGCGTCGCGGCCGCCGCCCGCCACGCGGAACGCAGGCGAGACGAGGCCGAGCGGCGCGGCCGGCCGCCGTTCCTGGGCTAACGCGGCGGGAGGGGCGCGCCCGGCTTCGGGCACATAGGCCCGAGGCGCCGAAGGCGGCGGGCGTGTCCCCTCCGCCACGGCTTCGGGGCCCAGGGGGAATGCCCGCCTCACAAGGGGGAGCTGGGGCTACGGGATCGCCTTTCTTAGAACCCACTGGAGGCCGCGGGTGAGAGTGGCCCCGACTGCGTCGAAGACTGTGTAGAGCACGGGGATGATTACCAGCGACAGGAACATGGAGAGGGAGAGCCCGCCGATGACCGCGATCGCCATGGGGGCGCGGAACTCACCCCCCCGCGAGGTGCCCACCGCGACCGGCAGCAGCGCGAAGATGGTGGTCAGCGCGGTCATGAGCACGGGACGAAGACGTGTCGGGCAGGCCTCCCGGAGCGCATCCATCATGCCCATGCCGCGGGCGCGCAGGGTGTTGGTGTAGTCCACAAGCAGGATGGAGTTCTTGGCGACGATGCCCACCAGCATGATGATGCCGATCATGACCACGAGGCTGAAGCTGTTGCCGGTGGCGAGGATGGCGAGCAGCGCCCCGACGAGGGCCATGGGCAGCCCG
The DNA here is from genome assembly GCA_964385645.1 of uncultured bacterium. GTDB lineage: Bacteria > Armatimonadota > Hebobacteria > Hebobacterales > Hebobacteraceae > CAYLPT01. The sequence continues at coordinate 4,206 of CAYLPT010000198.1, read as the reverse complement.
AGCATGATGATGAGCGGGCTCAGATAGCCCTCGAAGAGCGCGGCGAGCAGGATGTAGATGAGCACGATGGAGAGCATGAGGGCGAGGAGCGTGTCACCCATGCCCTCCCGGAACATCTCGGCCTCGCCGCCGAAGTGGAGCGTGACCCCGCCCATGTCCAGGCCTGCCAGCTCCCGCTCTATGGCGGTGACCACGTTCTGTATGCCGTAGCCCTTCGCCAGGTCGGCCTGCACGGCGACCATGCGCTGACGGTTCTTGCGGTCAAGCTTCGTCGGCCCGGTGCCCGGGGTGAGCTCCGCCACATCGCCCGCGTACACCGGCCCCGACCCCCACCCGACGAGAACGTTCTCAACCGAGCGGAGCCCCTCCCGGTCCTCCTCCCGCAGGCGGACGCGGATGTCGTACTGGTTGGCGCCCTCCCGGAGCTTCGCGGTGGTGTCTCCCTCGAGGGCCGCGCGCAGCACCCTCGCCACCTGATAGGTCGTCATCCCCCGGTCGGCCGCCCGGTAGGGGTCAACGCGCGCCCGCAGCTCGGGCTTGCCCACGCGCCAGGTCACGTCGGCGTTCACCACCCCCGGCACCTCGGCCATGCGCCGCCGCACCTCCTCGGCCACCCGGAGCAACTCATCCATGTCCTCGCCAGTCAGCTCGGCCGAGATGGGCGCCGCGGCTCCCCCGCCCATGCCCTGGTACGAAGTCACCGAGATCTGAGCGCCCGGGATCTGCTGGGCGAGCCGGTCCAGCTCGGCGACGATGTCGAGGTCGGACCGGTCCCGGTCTAGCTTGTCCACCAGCACCACTCGCAGACCCCCGTAGAGCGCGCCGGTGCCGCCCCCGCCGAACACCCCGCCGACACCCCGCCCGACAGAGGCGACGACGCTGTCCACCTCGGGGAAGCGCTCCCGGTCGAGCGCGATCGCCTCGAGCTGACGCACCACTTGCTCGGTCGCCTCCAGGGAGGAACCGGCCGGCAGCTCCACGGAGACCATGACCTGCCCCCGATCCACACGGGGGAAGAACTCCATGGGCAGGGGCCGGTACAGCAGGCCGACGACCAGCAGGGCGCCCGCGCCGGCGACGGCCATCGCCGGCCGCGCCCCCCGGCCGCCGGCGAGCAGCCCCAGCACCGCCATCGCCGCGATCAGCGCCTGGAACGCCGCCTTGCCCGGCAGTGCGTCCCCAGTCGGCAACACCATCCTGGATGGGACGGCGACCCCAATCACCGCCAGCAGGGCGATAGCGCCCGTCAGCAGGGCCGCCAGGCGGTGGTCCAGCGCCCAGTTGAGCAGCCGGCTGTAGGCGTCCCGAAGCACGGCGAAGGAGCGGTCGAAGGCGACCATGAGGCGGGCCGCCGCGCCCTGGCGGGCGCCTTCGCCCTCGGTCCGGGCGTCCTCCTCGCGGTACCAGCGGGAAGCGAGCATGGGGGTCATGGTGAAGGCGACGAAGAGAGAGATCAGGCTGGTGACGGCCACCGTGATGCCGAACTGGCGGAAGAACATGCCCACGATGCCGCCCATGAAGGCGACGGGGATGTACACGACCACGTCCACGAGGGTGATGGCGATGGCGGCAAGGCCGATCTCGGTGCGCCCATTGAAGGCCGCCTCCTTGGGCGGCTCCCCGAGCTTGAGGTGGCGGTAGATGTTCTCGATGATGACGATGGAGTCGTCCACGAGGATGCCGACGGTGACCGCGAGGGCGAGCATGGTCATCATGTTGAGGCTGAAGCCGGCGAAGAACACGGGGGTGAGGGCGGCGATGATGGAGGTGGGGATGGCGAGCGCGACGATCATGGTCCCCCGGAAGTTGTGCAGGAAGAGGAAGACCACCAGGACGGCGAGGATCACGCCCATGACGATCTGGCTGCGCAGGTCGTTGAGGGCGTCGCGGATGAAGGTGGACTGATCCAGGGTGATGCGGGCGGTGACATCCTGAGGCAGGAGCCCCCGCGCCCGCTCGACAGGCCGGGGCGGCCGGACGCGGTGCCAGAGGGCCTGGCGCCAGTTCTCGGCGCGGGGCCGGCCCACGACCTCATAGCCGCGCTCGTCGAAGGTCTGGCCCGTGAGGCGATAGAGCTCGGCCCGCACTCCGTCGGCTACGGCGACGGTGTTGGCGTCCGCGCGCTTGAGCACCGTCACCGTCACACTGTCCTCACCGTCCACCCGCGCCCAGTCGCGGCGCTCCGCCACCGTGTCCAGGACCTCTGCGATCTCCCCCAGCGCCACCGGCCGGCCAGCCGGGGTGCGGAGCTGGACCTCGCGGATGTCGGCCACGGACTCGAACTCGCCCACCGCGCGCACCGCGTACTCGCGCCGGGACTCCTCGATGACCCCGCTGGGCAGGTTCAGGTTCGCGGCCTGGAGGGTCTGCACGATCTGCTCGAGGCCCACCCCGTGGGCCTCGGCCCGCCCCTGGTTGACGGCCACCAGGATCTCGCGCACATCGCCCCCCCAGATCTCCACCGATCCAACCCCGGACAGGCGGCTGAGCCGGTCCCGCACCACATCGTCGGCCAGCCGCCGCAGCTCCTGGGCCGGCCGCGGGCTGGAGAGCGAGAACTGCACCACCGGGATCGCCGACATGGAGAACTTCTGGATCACCGGCGGCTCCATGTCCCGGGGGAGCCGGAAGCCGGCCGCATCCACCTTCTCGCGCACCTCGCTCGCCGCGGTGTCCAGGTTCACGCCGAGCTGGAACTCGACCGCGACCGAGGAGACCCCCTCCTCCGAGCTGGAGTTGACGTTCTTCACCCCGCTGATCGTGCTCACCGCGTCCTCGATGGGCCGGGTGATCAGCGTCTCGATCTCCTCCGGCCCCGCGCCGGGATAGACCGCGATCACCACCACCCACGGGAACTCGATGTCCGGGTACAGATCAATGGGCAGCCGGGCCAGCGAGGACAGGCCGAGCACGACGAAGGCCATCACCACCATGGTGATGGTGACGGGGCGGTTGATCGCGGCGCGGGTCAACCACATGGATCAGTCACCTCCGGCGCGCCTGACCTGCACCGCGGCCCCGTCCTGCAAGGCCTGCGCGCCCACCACGACCACCGTCTCGCCGGCCTCCACCCCTGAGAGCACCTCCGCCCTCAGCGTGTCCGCGATCCCAAGCCGCACCGACCGCTCCCGGGCCGTCCCCTCCTCCACCACGAAGACGACCGACCGGCCCTCACGCTCCACCACGGCGTCCTTCGGGATCACCACCGCCTCCGGGCTCTCCCCTATCACCACGCCGCCGCGGGCGAACACCCCCGGGCGCACCGCCACCCCGGCCTCCCTGATGCCGATGCGCACTACGAACTCGCGGCTCCGCGGGTCGGCCACCGGCACGACGCGCTCGACCCGGCCCTCGACGGCTCGCTCCCCATCTGCCTGCAGCATCACCTCGACCCGCTGCCCTGGCTGGATGAGTTGCGACACCCGCTCGGGCACCGTGGCCTCGAAGTACACCTCCGAGAGGTCGGCGAGCCGCAGCAGCGGCGGCCCACCCATGGTGCTCGCGATCTCGCCGGGGTTGACGTTGCGCGCGTACACCACCCCTGAGATGGGCGCCCGGATAGTCGTGTAGCCCAGCATCTCCTCCGCCTGTGCCAGCCCTGCCTTCGCCTGCTCCAGCTGCGCGGCGGCCGCCTCCACCTGCCTGCGGGCGGCCTCCACTTCCTCCGGCCGCGCCCCCTGCTCGACCAGCTCGAGGCTCTCCCGCGCCGCGTCGCGGTTGGTGCGGGCGGTCTCGTAGGCCATCTCGGCGGCGTCGAGCTGCTGCCTGGAGACCGCCCCTCGCTCGAACAGCCCCCGCAGCCGTGACAGATCCGCCTCCGCCGTCCTCAGCGCCGCCTGCGCCTGCTCAAGGCGGGCCCGCGCGATGGCCCGCTCCTCCGGCCGCGCCCCCTGCTCCAGGATCTCCAGGCGCTTCCGCGCGGCCTCCAGCGATGCCCGCGCCGCCTCCGCGCCGGCCCTCGCCTGCCTCACCTGGCTCTCCGCCTGGGCCCGCTCTAGGGTGATGAGCACGTCGCCGGCCTTCACCACATCCCCCTCCCGCACCCGCACTTCGCTCACCCGCGCCGTGATCTGGGACGCCACATCGGCCTCCCGCAGGGCCCGGATGGTCCCGGTGACCGTCACCCGTTGGACCATCGTCTCCACCGCCGCGGGCGTCACCTCCACCGGCACGCCCGCCTCCTCCGGCCCCTGCCCTCCCCCGGGC
>CAYLPT010000197.1:0-31713 GCA_964385645.1 uncultured bacterium | reverse complement strand
CGACGCTGAGGTGGAAGCTCTCATCATCGCTGGTGGAGAGGACGAAGCCGATCTTGCGCCACCAGACCTCGAGGTCCCGGCTGAAGGGCTCGAAGACGACCGAGTCGCGCCAGGGGGCCCGGTTGACGCGCGCCATCTGGTCCTGGAAGTATCGCCTTTCCTCCTCATCCCTCCACACCCAGGAGTACTCGGGCGCTCGCTTGCCCTTCACGAAGAGGACGTAGCGTCGGTCCCGGCGCCGCAGGGCGTCGAAGATATCCAGCGCGAGGTCGAGGCGCTTGCGCCGGGGCGCGCCGCCCAACAGCCCGAGGCGCAACGCGCTGCCGCCGAGCTTGGGCCGGTCGAGAAGGTTGCAGTCCACCGCGTTAGGGATGTACACGACGCGGTCGCCCAGCGAGGGGAGGCGCTCGCGGACGCGTTCCCGGAACCAGGGCGAGACGGCGACGACGCGGTGGACGTTGCCCAGGTTTAGCTCATCAGGGTATGTGGTTCCCAGCTCGGCGCGGTGGAGCCGCACAATGAGGGCGGTATCCGGGGGCAGATTCCGGGAGTACCACACGGCGTTGCCGAGGCACCACTCGGCGACGACGACATCGGCCCACTCGGCCAGGCGGCTGCTTTGGTGGGGGTCGTGGCGGCTGTGGCCGGCCCACTCGTCGGTGCGCACCTCGAAGTCGGGAAGAGCGTCGAGGTCGGCGACGATCTGGGCGGCGAACTTGAGCTCGTGGCCGGCGAAGAGGATGCGGAGCGGGCGGGAGGGCGCGCGGTCTCCGGCGGGCCGGCGACCAGCGGCCGGTGGCGCGGCGGACCGGGGGGAGGGCAGGTGCGGGGCGAGGCGCTCGAGGGCGGCGGAGAAGGTGAAGCGGCGGCTGGCCTCCCAAGCGCGGCGGGCGGCCTCCGCATAGGCGACGTCATCGCCGAGGGCGCGGTCCACCGCGGCGAGGTACTCGTCCTGAGTGTTGCAGAAGAGGGGGTAGTCGCGGCCGAGCAGGTCCTCGTGCATGGGGACGCGGCTAAGGAGCACGGGCTTGCCCTGGGCGCCGTATTCGAGCACCTTGGTGGACAGCTCGGGGCTGTCGTCGAGGGCTGGATGGCGCCAGGAGCAGCCGACATCACAGCTGCGCACCAGCTCCTGGGCCTGCTCCCGGCTCATCGCGCGGTGCCAGACTACGCCGGGAGTGGTCTCGAGTAGCCTCTGCATGCGCTCGGGGAACTCGGGGCTCGGGGGGAAGTTGTGAAACTTGTCGCCGGCGACGTGCAGCTCGGCGGCGGGGTGGGTTGCCCGCACCTGCGGCATGAGGGCCGCCATCTCCTCGGTCATCCAGAGGGGGGCGAGCTTGCCGACGTAGACAAGCCTCTGGCCGGCGCGGGCGAGCGGGGGCGGCTCGGCGGGCAGGTCCGGTATCATCGGCGGCAGGAGCAGGAACCGGTCGTCGGTGGCGCCCGCGAGGCGCCGCAGGTGGGCGCGGATCTCGGGCGTCTGGCACAGCAGCCGGGCGGCGCCGCGGTAGACGGCGGCGACGTCGGCCGCGTCCTTCTCCTGGAAGTCCGTCAGGTAGGCCCACACGCGGCCGGCCAGGGATGGCTGGTCCACGACCGCGCGGCACAGCCGCAGCCCGCGCACAAGAATGAGGTCGAAAGGCTCTGCCTCATCCAGGACGGCCATCACCTGGGCCGCCTCCTCGGGCTGGAGCCGGCCCCGCGCGCGCCACCCGCCCGGCGGCCCCCCGACGGCGCGGTCGGAGAACGGGTCGAGCAGGGTGATGTTGGGGACGCTGCGGAGCGGCTCCGTCAGGTAGGGCCGGGAGATGGGGCGCTTCAGGAGGAGGGTCACACGAACCCCGTCCGCTCTCGCCAGCACCTGCGCGATGGAGGCGGTCCAGACGGAGGAGCCGTCTATCAGGTTCAGGTCGGCATCACAGTAGAGCAGCACCCTCGGCATCGGTCGCTCAGGTCCGGCCATCCTCGCCCCCGCCGCTAGACATCACTGTCCCATTCAGCTCGGTCCCCTCCGCCCCGCACGTAGTTGAACCGGTCGGCCGAGAAAAAGCGCGCCCCCGCGGCGGCCCAGGACTCTAGCAGGCCGGGGTCGTGGAGGCGCTCGCCCGGCCATCCGAGCTGGAGAAGGAGGTCCCGCCTCGCCAGCGTCGCGGACGGCAGCAGCCGGGCGGTGTAGGAGTACTCCGGCCCCTCGCGGACCAACCTGGGCGCGCCGCCCGCCTCGGCGGAGAAGAAGCACGCCTTGCCGACCACGTCCGCGCCGGCGTAGCCCAGCGCCCGCGCCAGGTCAGTCAGGTAGTGCGGCCCATAGTGGTCGCCTGGGGCGAACAGGGCCAGGTACTCGGCGGAGCTGGCGCGAAGGGCATCTTGCCACCACGCGCCCGCGGCGGGGTCGGAGGCGGCCAGCACGACAACCGGCCTGCCCTGGGCCGCGCGCTCCACCTGGTCGCGGATCGCCCCCACCTCCCCCGGCGGCGCGGCCACCACGAACTCGATGTCCAGATCGCCGGCAGCGGCGAGCCGCGCCGCGGTCGGCGCCGGGTCGGACGTGCCGTCCGCCCAGAGCACAGCGCCTATGCGCGGCCCGCCCGGCGGCTCGACCGGGAGGCCGAGCCGGGAGGCGATGCCGTGGAGGCGGTGGGCATAGGTGTGTCGGGCGGCGACGAGGCGCTGTCCGGCCAGCCCGAGCTGCTCGCGCCAGCGCTCATCCTCGAGAAGTCGGGCGAGCGCGGCCCGCGCCTCCTCCGGCGAGGACACGACTTGGACCACCTCCCGGCCGAGCAGCTCGTCTATGCCGCGGGCCGGCGTCGAGACCACGGGGGTGCCGCAGGCCAGCAGCTCGAAGACGCGCCGGGAGAACATGGTGGGCGAGTCGGCAACGGAGTTGACGTTCAGGAAGGCCCTATAGCCCTTGTAGACCCGCGCGATCTCCCCGTAGGGCACCCCGCCCACCACCGCGGAGGCGAACTGCGGAGGGAAGCCCAGGTCGCCGGCCCCCTGGTCCGCCGCCCCGAAGGTGCGGTCGTAGATCTCGAGCCCGAACTCGAGGCCGGCCGCCAGCAGCCAGTCCATCTCCGCGCGGCGCTCGGGGTGTCGGTTGCGGTAGTAAGAGCCGGCGAAGCACACAGCCTTCTCCCGGTAGCCCGGGACGCGGATGGGGTTGTGCAGCCGGGGCTGAGCGGCGAAGGGCAGGGCATAGACGCGCTCGTGGCCCAGCGCCTCTCGATACCTTGGGATGCAGTTGGCGTCGCTGGTGAAGACGAAGTCGAAGAGCCGGGCGGAGGGCAAGAACCGCTCGAAGTGGACCGGGTCCTCCTTGTTCCAGAAGGCGGTGGGGACCCCCTGGTCGCGGCACCACTCGACGAGCCGCTCCAGTTCCTCCCGGCCGGGGTAGTCATATCGGGCCACCCGGTATTCCCACGAGCCGCCGTTGCCCTTCCAGGCCGACTCGACGAGGAGGAAGTGCGGGCGCTCTCGCCTCAGGACGGGCCGCCAGTTGTCCGGGCGGATGGTGATGAGGTGACACTCCGGCCCGAAGCAGGCGAGCGAAAACTCGTCCATGATGACCGCGACGCGCAGGTCCCGCGTCCTTCGGGGATCCTCATATCGGCCGGCGACAAGCAGGCGATCGGTATCCGTTTCCTCCTCAACCGCGGGCAGGCTGGGGCGGGGCTCGGCGCGAGAGGCCACAGCCCGGGCCCCTGCTTCTTCCCTCGGCCTGGGGGGTGCAGGCGCCGGCGGCCGCGGGACAGGTGGTGGCTCAGGGCGCCGCCCGCGGCGCCGCAGCTTCGCCCCGGCCGCCCGGCCCAGCATCGCCACCATGCGGAACGGCAGCAGCGGCAACAGGTAGGGGCGCTGAAGCGAGCGGACGATCAGCAGCCCGAGCCGGTAGCTGGTCGCCCCCTCCATCATCGCCAGTCGGCGCCGGAGGTGGGTCAACGCTCTGTCTTGCTCACGACCGGCGGCGCGCAGCTCCTGCTCCCTCTGAGCCGCGGTGCGGAGCTTGACCCGCAGCTCCTCCTCGCGCGCACGGGCAGCGGAGAGCTGGTCCCCCTGCTGCTGCACCCGGGCCTGTGTTGCTTCGAGGAGAGCCCGCAGCCGCTGCTGCTCACCCCGCGCCGCCTCCAGCTCAGACCTGACCCGCTCCTCGTGCGCGCGCGCCGCCTCTAGCTCCGACCGCAGCCCCTGCTCGCGCTCCCGCGCCACCTCCAGGTCTGCCTGAAGCCGCTGCTCCTGCGCGCGCACCGCCTCCAGCTCCCGGGCGGATTCGCGCGCCTGCGCCTGACCGGACTTGAGCTCAACCTCCCGCGCGCGGAGGCGCTGCTCGAGGTCGTAGGCGCGCCGGGTGGCGCGCTCGAGCTGGGAGACGTAGCGCGTGTCGGCCGCGGCCGCGGCCTCATCGTAGAGGGTCAACCACCTGTCGTCGGCCGGCAGATGAACGGGAGTCGGGCTGGGCTGCTTGCGGGCCACCGCGCCGATGAGAGGGGCCGGCGAATCGGCCCCCTCCGCCGTGTGCAGAAGCCGCAGCCGTTCGATGACGAAGTAGGGCGAGAGCGTGCTCACCAGCCCCCCAAGGTAGAAGGTCTGCTTGTGGTCGGGATGTGGGTGCAGGCCGAAGGGGACGGTGACCACGAGCAGGCCGTCGTCCCGCAGCAGCTCCCAGCACCGCTGGACCAAGCGCTCCGGCTGGACCAGGTGCTCGAGCAGCTCGCCCGCCAGGATCGAGTCGAACCGCCCCAGGTCGGCCGGCGGATCGAGCAGGTTGCCCACGAGGAAGCGCACCCTCGACCGCACGGCCTCGGGCTCGGCGGCCAACGCCTGCTCCGCCTCGGCGATCGCCTCCGGCTCGACATCCACCCCCACCACCTCGAGCCCCTCGCGGCCCAGCAGGAGCGCGGCGATCCCCTGGCTGCAGCCGGCGTCCAGCACCCGCGGCCCCCGCGCTTGGCTGCACATCCAGTGGATGCGGGCGCGCAGGTGCCGCTGGAACACCGGCCCCATCGCCTGGCCCGAGTACACCTCCGACACCCGGTCCCGGGAGGGAGCGCCCTGATCGGGTCGCCTCGCCTCGGAGTTCATGCCTTCCCCTTCGCCGCCGCGACGTAAGCCTCCGCGATCTGAGCAGGCGGGCCCTCCGCGTGCACCTTCCCCTCCTCCATCCAGACCGCCCGGGTGCAGTAGCGGGTCATGGCCTCCATGCTGTGCGTCACGTACACGACGGTCTTGTCCTCATGGGCCATCTGGTCGAAGATCGTGCCGACGCGACGGCGAAACTTCTCATCCCCGGCCCCGAGAACCTCGTCTATCAGCACGATGTCGCTGTCCACGTTCACCGCCACCGAGAAGCCCAGGCGGGCGCGCATCCCCGCCGAGTAGGTCATCACCGGGGCGTCTATGAAATCCCCGATGCCCGCCATCTCCACGATAGCCTCTATGCGCTCCTCGATCTGCTGCTTGGTCATCCCCAGCAGCACGCCGTTGTTGTAGACGTTCTCGCGCCCCGGTCGCCGCAGGTCGAAGCCAGCGCCGAAGGACAGCAGCGTCGAGATCCGCCCCTTGGTGTGCACTCGCCCTCGGTCCGGCATGTAGATGCCCGCCATCACGCGCAGCAGGGTGCTCTTGCCGGCCCCATTGGCCCCGACCACCCCCAGCACATCCCCGCGGTTCACGGTGAGGTCCACGCCCCGGAGCGCCCAGAAGATCTCGGTATCCTTGCGCCTGCCGCGCCGCAGCAGCGACGACACGGCCGAGATCGCCGTGCCTCGCAGGGTCAGCCGCTTCCGGTAGAAGCGAAGCCGGAACCCAAGCCAGACGTCCTCGAGCACAATGGCCGGGTCCACGGACGGCGGCACATCCTGCCCGAGGCCGCGGGCTCCCTGAATCTCAGATGTACTTGGCAATCTGCCCCTCCCCACGGCTGAAGACCAGCACACCCAGCACGAGCACAGCCACGCTGGCGGCGATACCGTAGAGGATGAAGCCCACCTCCGGAAGGTTCCGCTCCAGCACCAGCGACTGGTAGCCTCTGAGCACGCTCGTCATGGGGTTCGAGAGGTAGGCGTAGTACAGGTGCGGATAGTTGGCCGTCCGCCGCTGGACGAGCGACAGCGGGTACAGCACGGGCGTCATGTAGAACCAGAGCCGCAGGCCGACGTTGAGGATATTCTGGATGTCGGCGAAGAACAAGCCGACGTAGGTGGTGATGAGGGTGAGCCCGGTGACCAGGAGCGCCTGCATGAGCACGAACAGCGGGATCAGCATCCACCAGACGGTGGGCGGGTGGCCGAAGACCACCGCCAGCGGGATCGCCACCAACCACCCAGCGGCGAAGTCAAAGAGGCGCGCGGTGACCGTGGCCAGCGGTAGCGCGGTCTTTGGAAACGGAATGTCGCGAATCAGCCCGCCCTGCCCCCGAAGTATCCCCGCGCCCTGGCTGACCGATGTGTTCAGGAAGCGAAACGCGATGACGCCGACGTAAATATGGAGCATGAACGAGGGCGGGCGGTTGGCAATCAGCTTGCCGAAGACGAGGTAGTATACCCCCATGAAAAGGAGTGGATCAAGCAGAGCCCAGCCAAAGCCCAGCGCCCTCGTCCGGTAGCTCGAGGAGAGCAAGACGTTGACGAAGTGCCACAAGATCGCCCGCTTCAGCCAGACCTCGCGAGTCGTCCTGAGCATACCTGGAGGAACCACCTCTGCCAGCGGTCGGGCCCGATCGCGCGGCCTGGCGCGACCGCGCCCAGCCTGTGCCACGCGGGCGTGAGGCGATTATAGCACACACCCTGTGCGCCAACAAGCCGACCGCGCCCCGGCGCCGCCCCAGGCGATGAGCCGCCCCGGGACAGGGTCCCATGTCATCCCAGGGAGCCGTGCGGCAGCGGTGCTGTGACGAGGTCTTGACCGGCGTCCGGCTCTGGCCCGCCTGGCGGACCGATCGGCGTCCCAGACTGACCCACCCCGGACCAGCGGGAGCAGCTCGGCTTACCCCTCAGAGCCTTCGTCCCTGTCATCTGCTCATCGCTCCGGGGTGGGTCACTTTCGGATGCCGACTGACAGCGCTGCCACGAAAGCCATCGAGGCCGGCTTCCGCGCCCACTTCATCACCGCCCATGACTTGGTGACAACGGATCTGGGACGGGCGGCGCGACAGGGGCGGCTGGATCGCCGGCTGCGGGTCTATGTGGCCCCGAAGCTGCCGGTGGCGGACGAGATCGGCGCAAGCATCTTCTTCGAGCTGGTGAGCGCACCTACGAGCGCGGCTCCGTCATCCTCACCTCCAATCCGCCTCAGGCGGACTATGGGGAGTGGGGCAGCATGTGCGGCGACCTCACCATCGCCACCGCGATCCTGGAGCGGCTGCTGCACCACTCCACCATGGTCAACATCCGGGGCGAGAGCTGCCGGCTCAAGGACCGCCGCAAGGCTGGCCTCACCCCCCAGCCCGCCTCAACGGGTGTGCCTGAGGCACGACCGGAAAGGAACAGGGAGAACAAGTGATCCCTCTCAGGGTGGGAAGTCTCCAACCGGCGGTATGGGGAGCTCTTGACCGGCCTTGACACACGCGCGACCCCTCGCGCGGCCGAGCGCCCGACGCCTCACTCGTGCCCCATCCTCGCTCGACCGCTCGTGCTGGCTGCACCTGCTCCGGGCGCCCAGCCCCGGTCTCCGGTCCCCCTGGCACCCACACGTAGTGGCTCCCTCGTGTTCACGATGCTATGTTCTCGCGATCATGGAGGCAACCGTCTCGGGCAGCCGACGCAGGTCGGCCGGAGTGGCGCGTCCGCCGGATGCACCCCACGGAAGCCCTTGTTCGCTCGGGAAAAGGTCATCGGTCAGGAAACGGGACACGACCCCATCCAGGCCGTGGATGACGACGAAGTAGTCGTCGCCGTCTTGGGACCGTGTGGCATTGGGTTCAGAGACCTGATGTATCTTCTCTCCCGCGATAATCGCCAGATCGCAGAGGTGCACAAAGGGCCGTGAATCCACAAGCCTGGTCACCGGGCGCTCGGCCGTCTCTCCCACATAGGCGAGGTAGGCCGCCATGTTGGCCGCAAGAGAGCTGTCTCCGGCCTTCCCCTCTTCGCCCTGGACCTGGCCGAACTGGTCCATCTATGTCCCGCTGGCTGCGAACCTGCGCGACCCCGCGGCGGCCCAGGCTCACCTGGGGCTGGCGATGGGCGCCGGCGCAGCTGTCGTGCTGCTGACAACCTACCTGCAGAGCCGGTGCATGTGGTGGCCGCTGAGCCCCTACGGCTTCGTCATCGCTAGCACCTACATGACCAACCACATGATGTGGGCGAGCGTCTTCATCGGGTGGCTGGCGGCCACGTTGGCGCTGCGCTACGGGGGCCTGAGGCCGTTTCGCTCCCTGCAGCCCATCGCGCTGGGGCTGGTGCTGGGCTACTATATCACGAAGCTGCCGATCACGGTCCTCTCGGCCATCTTCGGCGTCACCCAGCGGTGGGGGCTCTTCGCGTACTGACCGAAGGCCCGGCCGCCAGTCAGGAGATCCGCGTGCCTGCACCGGGCAGTTGGCTATCGCCCGCGTGGACTCGCAGGGAACTTATCGCGCAGGCGGCGAGGACTCTCGTCGCCGCGGTCGTCTCGCCGAGCGCTCTCCGCGCCTTCGGCCGCGCGGGTCGGCACGCGAACGTCGGGGTGAAGGCTGTGGGCGCGAGGCAAACGACAGGATTGGAGCAAGGTGTGATCAGCCAGCGCGTCAAGTCGGGAACTCCGCTGGGCAGTCTGTACCCTTTTCTGCGAGGGCTGCAGCAGCAGTCCGCGTTCGCGCTGTCGTTCCTGCGCGAGGAGTTCCGCGATCTGGAGCAGTGGAAGTCTCTGGCCAGATCGCGTCTCTGGGAGCTGATCCCGGAGAAGGTGGCACCCGGGAACTTCGACGCCGCAGTGGTGGCGCGGGTGGACAAGGGAGACTACCTCCGCGAGAAGGTGTACTTCGACTCGGCGCCGGGAACGCGCGTGCCGGCCTATGTGCTGATCCCGAAGAACGTCCAGTACCCGGTACCCGGTCTGGTCTGCTTCCACGACCACGGGGGCATGTACTACTGGGGCAAGGAGAAGATCGTGGAGGTGGAGGACGAGCACCCGGTGCTCAGCGAGCTCAAGCAGCGGTTCTACGGCGGACGCTCGTACGCCACCGATCTATGCCGCGCCGGGTTCGCGGTGATCGTCATTGACGCCTTCTACTGGGGAGAGCGGCGCTTCATCTCCGATGAGGACATCGCGCGCGGAGTGAACGATCACGCCCGGGTGGAGACTAGGGAGGATATCCAGCACGCCAACGCACAGAGCGGCTGCGCCGAGGACATGCTCGCCCGCGCGCTGGGTGCCATCGGGCACACCTGGCAGGGCATCTGGCTGAGGGATGAGATCCGGAGCCTCGATTACCTACTGACCCGCCCTGAGGTTGACCCGGAGCGGATCGGCTGTGTGGGGCTCTCAATGGGCGGCTTCCGGTGTGCGCAGTTCGCGGGGATGGAACCGCGGGTGAAGTGCGCGGTGGTGGTCGGCTGGATGACAAGCTATGGCGAGATGTTCGCCTACAGACCGCTCAATACCCACCACTGCCAGTATGTGAGCGGGGCCTATGGGCTCGTTGACCTGCCCGACCTAGTCTCGCTGTGCTGCCCCGGGGCCCTCATGGTCATCCACGGCCGACGGGACCAGCTGTTCACGCCGAGAGGGGTTGCGGAGGCCTACGCCAAGATAGCGGCGGTCTACGCCAAAGCGGGCGCTCCCGAGCACGCCGATCTGAGGTACTACGACGCGCCGCACGAGTTCAACGTCGCGATGCAGGCCGACGCGCTCAAGTGGCTTCGCAGGTGGCTCGCGCCCCAGCAGCCTCCAGGGGATGCCGAGCCGGGGCAGTGTGTCCAGAGCGGGTAGGGTCGGGACACGCCTCATCCTGTCCGGGCCCAGGGGTGACCTGGCCCGAGGAAGTGGACACCTTGCAGGCGGCCCGGGCCTGGTCACCGGCCTCGGACCCAACCGGGGTCTGGTACCCCGGCGACGAGTGCAGCCCCTGCAGGCTGCAGAGGACTTCCAGATACCCAGACGTCTCCCTGCGCGCCTGCTGCCGCGTCGGTCGGAGCCGATGCAGGCCCAGCTCGGATTCGAGGGCGGCGAATCCGCCTGCGGCGGACTTGAGCTCGCTCGCGAATCGCCGTCGCTTTCCCATGGCTCACCTCGATCCTGTTGTACCATCCCTGCTATCGAGGCGTCCGCCAAATCGGGGCCGGCCCACTCCTCCTGTCGAGGGCGGAGCTTCCTTCCCTGCTTGTCTGCGCAGCCGCCTACGGCCGGTGATCGCCCCCCACCCTCACTCATCTGGCGTGCCAACGCCGCCCTCAGAGCGCGCTCTCCCGATTCCGGCCTGACCCCCGACTCCGGGCGGTTCCGGCCCGGCCGGCGCCGATCGCCGAAGTCGACGCGCCGGTCTCAGCGCTGCCTGCGCCTCGTCTTCACAACGGCCCCGCGGCCGGGCTGCCGGGCAGAAGGCTGAAGTCTCCCCGCCCGGGATCGCGGAACAGAGGGTCCTGTCCGTAGATCCCGTCCAGCTCCGGAGAGGGAAGGTCGGGGTGGCTGAGCTCAGGGCGGTCCATGCAGTACCAGAGGTTGCGGGCGAACGTAAACGTCTCGGGCGCGGTGTTGGGGCCGACGTTGACCCCCCCGGACGCCCACTCGGTGGAGCGGAAGACGACGATGTTGTCCGTGAACTCCCCATTGCGGGAGGGCACGAATCCCTCCTCGGTGGTCTCCTGAAGGATGCGCAGCGCCCATCGCAGCGGCCGGTAGATGATGTTGAACCGGACCACACATTGGTCCTGGCCTACGAAGGCGACGGCCGCGGTCCCGCTGACAAAGGTGTTGCCCTCCACCCGGATGTCCTTCGCCTCGTAGTGCTCCTCCCCCAATACCAGCGGGGGCCGGAAGAACTGCAGGCCGGTGCTCCCGCCGATGTTCACCCCCCGCGCTCCGCCGCTGTCGAACAGGTTCCGCCGCACCACGATGCCCGTGGTACCGCCCTTCGCCTGCACGGCCTCGCCCGCCTCCGGTGAGCGGGAGCGGAACACGTTGTCCTCGATCACGCCCCGGTGGCACCCCACCATGTCAATGCCCGAGCCCCCGGTCCCCCAGCGCTCGATCGTGCAGCCCTCGACGCGGAAGTCCGCAACCCCGGAGAGCTTGATCCCGTCCCGGTTCCCCTCCGGGCCGATGTCCTCAACCCGCAGTCCGCGGAGTACGATGTGCCGGGCCGGGGTTTCGTAGCTGCCGCCGTCGTCTATGCTCAGACCGTTGGAGGTGCCACGGACCAGGGTGAGGTCGCGCAGCTCGAGGTGCACGCAGTTGCTGAACTGCATCACGTTGCCCCCACCGCTGAACACCGGCGGGTTCTCGGGGTCCTGGGCCGCGATCACGATGGGCCGACCGGGCTCGCCCCGAACGTCCCCGAACCAGAGCCCGCCCGCGTACTCCCCCGGGGCAACCAGGATGCGGCTGCCCGGCGTCGCGCTCAGAACCGCCTGCCGGACGGCTTCCCTGTCGCAGGCCACCACCGCGTCGGCCCTCGCCCACCCGGCTCGGCCTACCAGGAGCGTTAACGCCAGCCAGATCATCGGTCTCATCGGCGCCTCCTCATGCGCCTCCGGGAGCTAAGTTCGTCGCGCAGGCGTGCAGTCCCGCATCCATCCGCATACCCTGGCGCATAAAGCGATCCCCGGCTAGAGGGCCTCCCCCGAGGGGTTGGCGACGGACGAGCCCAGGCAGACCCGCGCTCCCGGGCGCCGCCACACCGCCGGTTGCGCGCGTAGGTACCGAAGACGAGCGGATACTGCAAGCGAGGGTTCGCTGCCATCGCGCTGCAGTCGCTCGGCGCCAGCGCGGCCACGCCGTCCATCACTTCGCAGGTGGGGCCGCCGGTGAAGGCAGGCAGCAGCGTGTCAGTAGCCGCCCCATGTGTACCACCGGCCACCCCCTGATGTGTACCATCGTTCTGTGATTGCGGGTCGTTGCGTGCAGTGATCGACGATCACTGTTTGCTGGTCGGCTTGGGGGCTGGCCTCACCTCCTTCCTGCGATGGCGCTGGCGGTAGCTTTCCCCGGTGATCACGGTCACCCGGGCATGGTGGGTGAAGGTGCCTCAGGCACCCCGAGGCCAGGAGCGCGTCCCCGAAGACCTCCACCCACTCCGCGGGAGAGCGGCTGGAGGTGAGCAGGATAGAGCCGCGCTCGCAGCGGCCTGTGATCCGCTTTGCAGTGCGCGGCACGCGCGCCACCTGAGGCCATCCGCCATGGTTGTGCCACCCTCCCGTCCCCACGCCGGCAGGATGCAGTAGCATCCCAAGCGCGAACTTCCACCAACGGGACGGCTCAGGGCGACCTCAGCCGACGGCTGACCGCTGCAGGCGGAACGACAGGGCCCCTCAGGGCAAGTTGGCCAGAACGAAGCAGGTCAGGCCTCAATGCTGACCGTGGGTCAGTCACATGGCTCAGGCGTCCGCCAGCCGCTGCAGCAGCGAGAGCGCGGAGGCGACCATCGCGGGGCCAGTGGCGGGGGAGGCCGGGGTGGTGTAGACCTCATAGGAGGGGTTCTCAAAGGCCTGTGGGGTCGGGATATACCCCAAGCAGTCGTTGGCGAGCTCGCACGTGAGCGTCCGCGGGAACGGGGACTTGCTCTTGATCTCCAAGCCCAGCTCCACGAAGATCTCCCCCGGCAAGCCCACCACCGCCACCTCCCCCACGCGCAGGGCCTGGATCTCAGTCTGCCACGCGAGCGGCTGCTGGCTGAGGCTGAGGATAGCATGGCTCTCCAGCCACGCGCGGTCGGCGAGGTTCTTTGGCGTGTCCCCTCCCGCGAAGCGCCGCGCGGCCTCGATCTCGGATGGAGTGAACTCGCGGCGGCGGAACTCGAAGTCATCGCTGGCCACCGCGATCTTGGCGTGCCGCACGAAGTCCGTGGTGCGAATGCCGCGCAGGGCCTTGTAGGCCGCAGCCGCCACCACATCTCCCACCCGCTCGATCTGGTACCAGGGATGGGGATAGTCGGGCGCGGGCCGGAAGACGTCAATGTTGTTGATGTCGCCCGAGCACCCGTTCATCATAATCGCGAGGAACTCAGCCCCGGCCATGCGCGGGAGGGAGCGGCGGAAGGCGCCGAAGTAGTCGGCCGTCAGGCTCACATCAACCGGCGTCATCCCGGCTGCCAGTGAGCCCACCGCCCCGTGTTGCCCTCCGACGTAGTGGAGGGCGTAGTTGGCCAGCACCGCGATCGGCCTCAGGTCATTGTCCACGAACGCGACCAGGCCGACCTCGGGGTCGGTAGGCCCCACTGGCGCGACCACCTCGGGGTTCAGGTACCCGGGATTGGTGACCACCGTTCCGTCCTTCATCAGATACCTGCGGTTGTGGCATTCCTCCGGGCACTGGCCCACCGCATGTCCGACGGCCGCGGCGACCAATCGGTTCTGCGCGATCCTGACGGCATCTGCGATCCGCCCGGGGAGCCAGTCGAGATAGTCAATCCCGTGGATCACGTTCGTCCCACGGGTCACGTCCGGCCCAAAGTGGGTGTGGGTGGCCGCGATGAGGATGTGGCGGCCGGGGATGCCCGTCTGCTCCTGGGCTAGCCGCCGCGCGCGGTTGACGTCCTCCAGGTGGAGCTGGATCAGGTCACACTCGACGATTGCTGCCACGTCCTCGCCCGACTCCAGCACCAGCGCGTGGGCGTACAGATCGTCATGCACATCCACCGCGATGCGGTCCTCGAAGTAGCCGGCGATGTGCGCCCCCAGGGGCGGCGTGATCACCGCGCTTCCCGCGCCTGCTCGTAGCTGCTTCATGGCAATCCTCTCTCAGCGTTGGTCTGCGCGTTGTGCTAAGTGTCCGGGGCGACTGCGCGCAGAGCATCAGGGTGCTGTCGTGTCGAGAAACGTTCCGGGGTGTCACCCTGCACGGTGGCACGCATCCTCCGCGCGGGTGAGTTGGACCACCAGCACGTCGTCGAACCAGGCGACGTCGCGGTCAGAGACCTGGCCGCCGACTCCTAGCAGCAGCACCAGTCTGCCGGCCCCCTCGGGGACGGTGACGGCCAACGACAGCTCGTGCCACTCACCGGTGGGCGGCCGTTGATAGAGCCAGTCGGCGCTCTGATCGAGCTGTGCCTCCTCCAGCCAGACGCCTTCAGGCGTCTTCCACCGCACGGTCAGGGAGGGGCTTCCCTGTCCCCTCACCTGGCACGCCGCGGTGACGAAGTAGCGCTGCCCTGGCGTGACCTCGTGCTCCTGGCCGTAGCATCCCTCGCCGACGCGGCTGAGCCGGGCCGAGCCCGGGGCCGCAGCTCCCACGTCGGGGTCCCACGCGAAGTCGCCGTCGGACTCCTCGCTCTGCCAGGTCCACCACTCGGCGGGCGCCCCGACCAGGGTCTCGTCCGGGCCGCGGTCGAAGCCTGGGTTGCGGGCCAGGTTCTGAGCCTGCCCGGACTCGAGCAGGGCCCGCGCCTCGCGCCCTGCCGCCTCGACTTGTCGCCGCCTGGCGGCGCGCGGCTCCCGTGCCGCCTCGAGGGCCTCGACGATGCCCGGGATCTGCTCGGGCCAGGGTGGGTGCACCGGCTGCCCGGGCCACTTGGCGGTGTCGCCGGGCTCCGGCCACCAGCGCCCCCTCTCACCCCAGAGCCAGATGTACTGGTCGGCGGCGGCGAGCGCGGCCCGGACGTTGTGCTCCAACATCTCGGCGGGCGACCTCTCGCCGAGGTCGAGCGCCCAGCGCCCGCCGAGCACCGGGTGATGGGCGTCCACGTAGATGCCGAATCCCACCTCCACCTGGGCCCGGTACTTGGCTCGGTTCTCGGGGGACACCACCTCCTGTCCGTCACCCTTGATTCGGGCGGCCGCCTCCCAGAACTCGGCTGGCCTGGCGTAGCCATAGGCGAGCTCGCAGCCGTCCACCAGGGTGGCGGCGGGCGGCAGCACGTCCAGCCACCCATCAATGAAGGCCGGATACAGCCCATAGCCGTGGGTCAGGAGCGCGGCCGTCGGGTCGGGCAGCCCGGCCGCCCGCGGCCCCAGCCAGCGGTGCGAGATCGCCACGTAGCTGTTCATGAAGTACGTCAGGATCGTGATGTCCGGGTACTCCTCGATCACCGCCTGCATCACCTCGCGGCCGCGCTGGCGGGCCTTCGCGTAGTACTCGGCAAAGGTGTAGCGCTGCCGGTTGGGCTGGGCGGCGTACTTGAACTGGCGATATGGTTCGGTGTATGGTTCGGGGTCGAAAGCGATGCCCTTCAGGCCGCCCTCCCGCGCGATCCAGGCCGCGATGCGCCAGTGGTCAACGACGTTCTCCCAGCCTGCATCATCGAACCAGTCAACGTTGCCGGGGTTGGCGTTGAGGTTCGCGAAGTTGTGAGTGAGGCGGAGGGAACGGACGGCCCGAAGGTCCTCGACGCTCTGCGTGAACCAATGGCGCTCCCAGCGCCGGTCTCGGAAGGCCTCTCGGAGCGGACACTGGTTGACATCGTCGGGTTGCCCGAAGGCCCTGATCTCAACGAGCACGCCGTCAATGGGCAGCTCCTCGACTGCCGCGAGGTCCCTCCTAAGCTGCTGGGGAGTGGGCACATCCCAGCCGCTGGCGATGATCCTCTTCGGGCGCATCTGCGCCTCGGCCAGAGGCGCGGTGACCGAGGCCACCGCACCCGCGGTCAGCAGCGCCAGCGTCGGCGTCAGTCTGTCCATACTCTCTTGCCTCCCAGGTGTTGGTTAGCTTAGCGCTCGCCCGGTGCCGTGGGGACGGCCGTGCTTAGCCGTCTACCGCGATCTCCCGCCCCTCCCTGCTGGAGCGGTAGCAGGCCTCCACTACCCTCAAGTTCCAGAGCCCCTCCTCTCCGTCCACCGCGGGGCGCCCGCCCTCGAGGACGGCGCGGGAGAACTGCTCGATCTCTGCTGCGTACATGTTCACCGGCTCGGCCCTCAGCTCGAAGGTGCGCTCGCCGGGGGTGCGCTCTTGCTGTGCGTCATAGTCGCCCTGGTCAGAGAGCACCACCTCGATGCGCCCGGTGGGCATCTGCCCGATGGTGCCCTGGCCATAGAGAGCTCCCCGAGTGCCGTAGACCTCGAGCGGGGCGCGGCTGGCGGCGTCCGGGACGTTGAAGAGGGAGTCCACGACCATCTGGGCGCCGCTCTCCAGGCGCAGGATGACGCTGGAGGTGTCCTCGACCTGGTAGTCCTGCACCAGGGTCTCGTTGAGGGCGATCACCGAGGCAACCCTGGCGCCGGCGAGGAACTCGAGCAGGTCAATGCAGTGGCTGCCCATGTCCATGAGCGCGCCGCCCCCGCCCAATCCCGGGTCCTGCCGCCACGCGCCCGGTATCCTCGGATACCAGCAGGTGAGCTGGGCCCGCCCGGCCACCACCCTTCCGAGTTCCCCGCGCGCGATCAGGTCTCGCGCGGCGGCATGGAGGGCGTGGAACCGCATCATGTAGCCACAGCCCAGCAGCACCCCGGCGCGGCGGCAGGCCTCGATGGCCTCCTGCGCCTCGGCGACGGTGCGGGCGACGGGCTTCTCGACCAGCACATGCTTGCCGGCCTCGGCGGCCGCCACGATCTGGGGGAAGTGGACGTGGACAGGGGTCGCGATGTAGACCGCCTCCACCTCCGGGTCAGCCAACAGCTCCTCTGCGCCGGCGTATACCCTGGGTATGCCGAAGCGCTCGGCAGCGGCCTGCGCGGCCTCGGGGCGCAGGTCCATGGCGACCAGGAAGCGCGCGCTGGGAGCACCGCCCACGGCGCCCGGCAGCGTGCGGCGAGAGGCGATGCCTCCGGCGCCGATCACACCCCAGTTCAGTTTTCGCATGATGCCTCCTCATGGCTCGGTCTCTGGTGCAATGGCCGCAACACGGCCCGCGCCGGTGCTCCATCTCCCCCCGCCAGCCGCAGCGGCAGACAGAACAGCTCGTACTCACCCGGGGCCACCTGTGAGAGGTCAAGCATCTCGACGATCACCACCCCCGCGCGCAGGAGGAGGAGATGCGCGTCAACTCGCTCAGGATGGTCCAGAGACAACCCGTCAATGCCAACCAGCCGCACCCCTGCCCGTACGAGATAGCGAGCACCCTCCTCACTCAGATGCGCGGGGAGCTCGGGCATCGGCCCACTGCTCACCCAGTGGGAGTTGTCAGTCTTGAGGAGAGCTCGCACCGCCGAGCCGACTCCCGCCGCCTCCAGCTCGCGGCTGCCGATAACGTGATGGCCAGTCAAATCGTGGACCTGGGCGGGGCCGAGGAGCGCCTCCAGAGGCAACTGGTCCACGCTGGTGTCGTCCACGCCCAGGTGGCGCGGAGTATCCACGTGGGTGCCGGTGTGGCTCCCGAGCGTGATCCGGCTGGCACGATAGCGGACCCCGGCCACTTCGCCACCCGCGCCGGCGATGACCACCGGCGGATCGCCAGGCCACACCAGGGTACCCGGGTGGATGGGCACCGAGATGTCCAGATATTGCTGTCCCATTGACTGCTCCCGCTAAGCTGTCTTCCTGCCGCTAAGCGGCCACGACTCCCGTCCTCTTCTCACAGCCCCTACACCACCAGGAGATACGCTGAGCGCGCCGGCATGAGAGTCGCCTCCGACAACCGGACCCGGCGGCCCGTCCAGATGTCCTTGCCGTGGGAGGGAACGGCGACCCCGTCGGGGTTCAGGATGGGCCGCGGCTCGTCCTCCCAGTTGAAGACCGCCAGCCGGCCGCGGCCGCTGGATTCCGCCCACCAGAAGCGAGGGAGAGGGTTGATGAACAGGTCCAGCGGACGGGCGCTCTCCTGCATCTGGGGGAAGAGCTTATCCAGAGCCGAGAGGCCGGTGCAGTTCAGGCGAGCGATGGAGTCCGACAGCAGCATGTCGCCGCCGGCCATATGGACGACGGTTAGCCAGACCTTGAGCTCGTCGAAGGTGGCCTCCGGGCCGGCCATCCAGAAGTCGCGGCGGTCCTTCCACGGCCGGCGCCGGTAGATGTACTGGGGAAAGGGATCGTCGCTGGTCTCGCGGGAGCGGATGAGGGCGAAGTCGGGGTCCACATTCCAGAGGTTCCCATGCTCCCACAGATGGCAGGCGATGGCGCGTGAGTTGTTCCAGATGTGGGACCAGAAGCAGTGGATGTCGGTGCTGACGCGGGAGGCGTCCGCGATGCCAAGGGCACACTCCGGCGGAGCGCCGCAGTTCAGCAGGTAGCTGTCCTCGCCGATCGCCTCGCGTATCACCTGAAGGCCGCGGCGGATGATGGCCAGGGGGCCGGCGGTCTCGTCGCCGCGCCGGCCCGGCTGGCGGACGGCCTCGGGGTAGATGTAGTCCAGCTTGAAGTAGCGAAAACCGGCCTTCCTGAGGGAGCGGAAGAGCCGCCCGAGCATCTCCAGCACCTCCGGTTGGGTCCAGTCCAGCACCGCCTGCTCGCCCACCATTGCCGGGCCGCCCTCCGGGGTCTGCACGAACAGGTCCTGGCGATGGCGGCCGGTGTGGCTCCAGGGAGAGGCGAGCAGCGGGGCGTGCCAGATCCCTGGCACGAAGCCCGCCTGCTCGATCTCCCGGGCGATGGTCCGAAAGGAGGCGGGGAAGCGGCGATTCGGCGTGTTGTCGCCCCAGTCGCTCCACCAGCCCATGTCCACGACGATGTGGGTGAGGTTCTCAGCAAGGGGGGAGGCCTTGATGGCCGCCATCTCGGCCCGGATGTCGTCCATGCTGACCGAGGCGCCGTAGTAGTCCCACGAGTTCCAGCCTGCCACCGGGGCAGAGCGGTGGCGACCGAGGGGGTGCAGGAGGGCGCCGTAGCCGGCGAGCAGCTCCAGCGGGTCCTCCGCCACCCCGATCGCGAGCGGGTAGCGCTCTTGGCGATGGAGCGGCCGGCCGACCAGGAAGCCGGCCTCCAGCACCTTCCCGTCCACCCGGAAGCTGGAGAAGTCATCCGCCAGGCCGGCCACCCCGGCCAGGATGGCGGTGCGGGAGCGCTCATCGTGGAGCACGGTGAGAAAGCGGGAGGCCAGCGGCTCGCTGCGCCTCCCCAGGGGCACCACGCCCTTCTCCGTGAAGGGCCCCTCCGGCAGCGCCAGCATCCGCGTCCGCGAGGTGCTGAGAGACGGGATCCTCCCCTTACCGCCAGGCAGACGCAGGAACACCCGACCCAGGCTGGCGCGAGCACGGGGCGCGACTGTAACCTCCACGATGTCGAAGGAAGCGCGCTCGCGGAGGTCGAGCGACAGATGCCAGCCGCCGGCCGAACCGGCGAGTTCATGTGTGCGCTCGCTGGCCGCGAAGACGTGCTCTCCGTCGGCGTCCTCGACGACCAGCTCGGCGCACCAGCGCCGCGCGCCCGTGGCATCCTCACGGGACTCGATGACGTTGAGCTTGCGGTTGAGGGACAGCATCGCCAGTCGTGCCTCCTCGCGGTCGGCGGCCCACCATGGCCTCAGCGGGAATAGGTGCCGAGCACTTTCTCGATCGCCTGCGCGATCAGATCCATGTGCTCGAGTTCGTAGACCGGGTGGCAAGGGACCCAGAAGGTGCGCTCCTCGAGCCAGGCCGCGTTCTCACAGTGCACCAGATCATAGCGCACCGCCTCCGGCCGCGCGGCGGGATCGCGGAAGGGATAGCGCAGCCGGCCGAAGCCGTTGTGCTCCTGGAACGCCTTCTCCCGGTAGCATTGCGGCCACATCACGGGCCCGGCCGGGATGCCCTCGGCCTCCAGGGCCGCGACGACCTCTCGGGCGTCGCGGACACGGAGGCGGTCGGTGTCCAGTACGATGGGGAACATCCAGAAGGCATTCCGGCGCTCCGAAGTGTCCAGGGGCAGATACTTGATCTGGGGGAGATTCTGCAGGCGCTTGAGCAGGTGCTCCCCGTTGCGGCGGCGCTTGGGGAGGTGGTAGGAGTCGAAGCGCGCGAGCTCCCGGAGCCCGATGGCGGACTGAATCTCGGTCATGCGGAAGTTGAAGCCCACGCTGTTGTGTATGTAGGGGAGCTTGGCCTCGACCTCCAGCAGGCGAAGGCGCTCCTGGACATCGTAGCCGTGGTCGCGAAAGGACCGGCAGCGCCAGGCCACCTCCTCGTCATCGGTGATCACCGCGCCCCCCTCCCCCCCGGTGGTGAAGTGCTTGCTCTGGCAGAAGCTGAAGCAGCCCACGTCACCGATGGTGCCAGCTCGCTTGCCGTTCCACTCGCCCCCGTGGGCCTGCGCGCTGTCCTCGATGACCTTCAGGCCGTGCCTGCGTGCCAGCTCCAGGAGCGGGCCCATGTTCGCCATGATGCCGTAGAGGTGCACGGGCATGATGGCCGCGGTGCGCTCTGACAGCTTGGCCTCCACATCCGCCGGATCCAGAGTGTGACTCTCCCGCTCCACATCCGCAAACACTGGGATCGCCCCCGCCTGGCACACCGAAAAGGCGCTGGCGATGAAGCTGTAGGAGGGGACGATCACCTCATCACCCGGGCCGATGCCCAGCCCCGCCAGGCCCACGTGCAGGGCGCTCGTGCCATTAGTGGTCGAGACGCCGTACCTGGCCCCACACCACCTCGCCCACTCGTCCTCGAACTTCATGCCCAGCGAGCGCGCCTCTCCCTCCACCTTCCCGGTCCAGTAGTTAACCCCGCCGGTCTCCAGGATCCGCCGGATGTCCTCCATGACCGCCATGTCGAACTGCGGCCAGCGCGGGAATGGGCTCGCGGCGACCGGAGCGCCTCCCTCGATCGCTAGCTTGTCAGCGGCCTTGCTCATGCCTTCTCCTCCTTTGCTCCCATCGTTGGGTGTTGTCCAATCGTCTTCTCATGGCGAAATCGCGGGCATCCGCTCCCCACCGCGCCTCCTTGGTCTCGGTGGCATAGCTGGCACGCCCCGGGCGGCGGAGCATCGTGTGGCCGGAGAGCGATCACCCCTCGCTCTCCGCCCGCGCTCTGGCGTCAGCCAACATCGCCTCGACTGAGAAGCCCAGCGGCTGCCCCTGGCTGTGCTTCTCTTTGGCGGACCGGAGGGCCTGCTCGATCCCGGGCGGAATGCCCTCTCCCGCCCACCAGTCCAGGGGCTTCTCGGTCCAGACCCACACGTACTCGTCGGCGGTGTCCAGCGCGTAGTAGGCATTGTGCTCCAGCCACTGCGCCTGCTGCTCCGGCGTCAGCTCGAGCGCCTGGTACGTCAGAGCCCGCGGGAAACCACCGAGACCGCCGGCCCACCGCCCCACCACATAGTCTACCGAGACCGCCTGGCCCACGCGCACCTGAGAGCGGTAAGTGTGGTGGTTCTCTGGGGCCACCAGCGCGAGGGCGTCCTGCCTGAGGACCTTGTAGATCCGGTAGTACTCGAGCGCCGATGTGTAGAAGTAAGCGTCCTCGTTGGCGTCGGTGATGGTCACCTGCGGCGCGGCGACATCGAGCATCCCGTTGAAGAAGGCCGGATGCAGCCCGTAGTAGGTCTCGGCGAGCTTGGCGGTCCGAGCCTCGGGGTCCTTCATGTCCAGGAGCGGTGATGTGAAGGGAGAGCCCCTGGCGAAGTCGCTGAGGATGCGCAGGGCGAGCACGTGCAGACCTGGGAACTCCTCCTGCAGCGCGCACATGAACTCCGCGCCCCTCTGGCGCACCATCTTCTGGTAGTCGGAGAAGCGCCGCTGCTGGCGCCCGGGCTGCTGGGCGTAGACCCAGGGGTTGACGGCGTCGCTGTCGCGGGTATAGGGCTCGGGGTCCCAGAGCACTCCCCGGCAGCGTCCGGCCCGCGCGGCGCGGGCGCAGAAGCGCACGTGCTCCAGCACCCTCTCCCAGTCGCGGTCATCGAACCAGTCCATGGTGGAGCGGGCGTAGAGCATGACGAAGTTGTCGCGAAGCTGTTCCCCCCACTCGATCGCCGCCAGCGTGTCAAGCTCGCGTCGTTCGCTGTCCCTTCGGCCGCGGGCGACCGAATCCCAGGCCTTGAGGTCGAAGATCATGCCCGAGCCCACGTCGGCGGGGAGGCGAAGCGCCAGCCCGTCGAAGGGCCGCTCCTCCATCGCCCGGACGTGTTGTCTGATGTACTCGGGGGTGGGGATGTCCTGCCCGATCTCGATGAGTCTCTTCTCCATTCTTTCCTCCTCGCTTCCTCGATAGCCCTCACCGGCGAGGGTGGGCCCGCTGGTGTGTTCACGCGCCTCCAACCGTGAGGACTCTGCCGCCGGTACCCACCATGATGAGGGACCAGAGCGCCCGGTTGAGCATGTCGCCGACGATGAGCCCGATGGCGACGGGAAAGGTCTGCCGGTAGAGGCGGAGCCCCCCGTAGCGGAGCACGAGCGTCTTGGCCGACCAGCCCACGAGGAAAGGGACCAGGTACCAGTGCATGCCCCAGCTATTGGCGATGATATAGCCAACGGGGTGGAACGGCCACCACCACAGGCGCAGCCTGAGCGCGCCGAGCGCGATGGCGATCGCGCCGCCTGCGGCCATGGCGAGCATGCCGTTGTAGTCGGGTGGGCTGGGGGCGCTCAGGTGCTGCATGATCAGGCCGCCGTCCTGGCGGCTCTGCAGAGAGGGCCAGTAGGGGGCCGCTCCGGCGGTTGTGCCGAAGTAGCCGTAGTGGTAGACGCCCCAGAGGGTCACCAGCGCGCCCGCCGTGAGGGCGACGAGGAAACCCGCTGCCACCGCCCATGCCAGCCGCCGCTGGTCCACCCCGGAGGCGTCGGCGATCTTCATGTTCTCGAGCGCGGTGGAGGTGCTGACCACCAAGGTCTCGCCCGGGGAGGGAAAGGTGGCCCAGCGCATGGTCACGAGCGTCACGAGCTCGCGTGGGCGCAGGAGAGCGCTGCCGGGCATCATGAGCACCTGGTACATGTCGAGCACCGAGGGGTCGAGCGCCGTCTCCGCGCGCAGCCGGGCGCAGACCATGAAGTAGGCCGCGAGCACTGTCATGAGCGCCACCGCGAAGAGGATCCGGCACCCCGCCAGCCACCCGAACAGGACGGTGCCGCCAAAGAAGAGCAACGCCCCTGCCACAGCCCAGCGGTAGGGCAGCGGTTGGTCGCGGTCCTCCCGCCCCGGCCCGCGCGCGAGCGCGATCCGGAGGGCGCGGCCCAGATGGCGGCGCCCGGTCCAGAGCACCCAGGCCCCGAGTGCGAAGAGGGCCCCCGTTCCCTGGTGGTAGGGCGCGGGGAACCCAGCATGATACCAGTCTTGGGGGTCCATGGGAGTGGAGCCCGCGGCGATGGCGCCGACATGCAGCCCAAGGCGAAGGAGCCAGAAGAACCAACACGAGAAAGATAGCTCTTTCGGGATGATGTAGATGAGGCCGATGAGCCATGGCCAGAAGGTGAAGGACAGCTCGCCGAGCCCGGCCAGGGGCCCGACGCGCTGGCGCGCGATCAGAGTCAACGGGCCCAGCGGAACGGAGGGCAGGGAGGGGAACAGGTTGGAGAGCCTGCTCAGGCCGCCGAGGAGGAGGGAGATGGTGACGCCGATCCACAGCATCGGCGAGGCCGCGAGCCGAGCGGCTCCGTGGGGCGCGCTGGACTCGTGGATCGTTTCGAGAGGCACCTGCGCCAACGGGAAGGTGAGCCGTTCGTTGCGGACCCACTGCTGCTGGACCAGCGCCGATATGCAGAAGGTGGTCAGGAACAGGCAGGTGACGAATCCCAGCCAGGCCCCCAGCGGCGTCGCCCAGGCCGACCACGGCACCCGCGCCTGCCCCAAGAAGAAGCCCTCCACCAGCGCGGGATCGCTGGGGGCGAACCACAGGGGGATGTGGTGGAGGAACCCCGACTCCCACTCCGGGTGGGCGCGGGCCATGTGGTAGTACATGACGGTCTTCGGGAGCATGAAGAAGAGCACTGCCCTGCCCACCAGCGGGGTGCCCACCGCCAGCACCGCGTAGATCGCGAGCAGCTCGCGGCGGGTGAGCCCGAAGCGCCGCAGGGCGGGAACGCTGCCCAGCGCCGCCAGCACGGCGACGAGGGCGATCGGGGGGAAGCTCGCGCCCCCGATCTGCCCGTGCCAGGCGATCTCCACGTAGAAGGTCGCTGGCGTAAGGACGATCAGAAGGAGAAGGGCAACAGCCACCGCCCGACCGCTTACCCCGTCAGCCGCTTTCTGTCCGGCCGATCCCGCTGACGTCATCGCGTGAGACTCCTGAGGCGCCTGGCGCCGAGTCCTGGCGCACGCGCGAGGGCCCCGGGAGCACTCCACCGGGGCCCTCCGGCACCGGTCTTTGGGCGCCGGGTGCGCCAACCCATCGGCTGTCGCCCGGCCCCGTGTCTTTGCGCGCTCAGGCTACTGGGACCACCAGGTCTGGCCGTTCCAGACGTCCCAGTAACACCCGCACATGGTGCTGCCCCACCAGCACCAGCCACCTTCCTCGGGTGTGCCCTCGTATCCGGTCTGGCCAGCCAGGGTGATCTCGCCGGTTCCCAGGCCGTTCAGAATCGAGTAGGCGGGATACCACCTGACGTGCCCATCGGCGAACATCAGGTTGCTGCCGCCAAGGTGGCGCGCGTAGGGCTTCCAGTCCTCCGGGCTATTGGAGAGGCTTCCCTCCGGCAAGCCCATTGACCAGCAGTAGCACGAGCAGGTGTCTGCGCACGGCGCGCCGCAGGCATCAGCCCACATGTAGAACAGTGGGTGAGCATGCCCGCCCTGGGCTGCGGGGTTGCCGTCGCCCCCCAGCACGGTTCTCGCAGGGTTGCCGAACCATCCGAGCCTCTTGTCCTGCGCAGCCATCCGGAAAAGCCCGTAGCTCCAGGCGAAGCTGCCCGGGGCCGGTTGATTGCCGGCACCCTCCTCCATCGCCTCCCGACCCTGGATAATAGAGTCGGTCACCTCCCCGCCCCATCCGTTTGGGAATGGGGTATAGCGCGGGCACGGATGCGTGAAGGGCGTGCCGGTGTACCAGGCGTCCTCGTTGTCCCGGAGGTACTGGAACCAGTTCGTCGCCCCGTAGATGAACCCAGGCGCGCTCTGCATCCTCGCGCTGGGGCAGCGCCAGACATCGCGGTTGCGCACATAGGGGTCAAGCACCACGAACGGCTGGACATAGGGGTTGCCGGAGTCGGCATAGTCAACGATCCAGCAGTAGCCCTCGTAGCCGTAGGGGTTCTTCGCCTCCCAGTAGGCATGTACCTCGGGGCGGTGCTCCGTGGTCCAGAAGCTGTCGTCGTAGTCAGACAGATACATCTGGATGGCGAGGGCGATGTTCTTCAGGTTGCTCAGGCACACCGCCCTGCGGGCCGACTCCCGCGCCCTCGCGAACACCGGGAAGACCATCGCCGCCAGGATCCCGATGATCGCGATAACCACCAGCAACTCGATCAGGGTGAATCCCCGCTTCCTCACACTGACCATCTGCCGACCTCCTGCCATAGGTTGACGTCTGGCTGCACGGAGTTCTTCAGCCGACTGCGACCGGGGCTGCGGTCGCCGCACCTCCTTTCCGCCCGGCGCCACGCACCGGGCCTTCATCGCCGCCTGGGAGTGTAACACGCCGCCTCTGCGGAGTCATTGCACCGCAATCCCGCTGTGTTGTACAATAGGCCTGTGGAGCAGGGCGCGGCGCGAGCGACTCTCAAGGCCCATCCGGTCTGGGACCTGCCGAGGGACTTCGGCCATCCCGTGTGCTTCCTCGCGGGCTGTGAGCCCCAGCCGACGGGTTGGCGCTCGCATGTGCACAAGGGGATCGAGCTCGGCGTGGTGTTCGCCGGGGTGCACGAAGAACGTCTCGGGGGTGAGGTGCAGACCTGCGGCCCCGGCGACACCTGGGTCTGCGCCATGTGGGAGCCACACGCGTGGCGCTCGCGGGAGCGAGACACGTGCGTGGCGGTCATCACCTTCCTGCCCGAGGCGCTCGACGACACCATACTGGACCGAAACCTGTGGCTCAACATGCTCAGCCTGCCGCCGGCCGAGCGGCCCCGCCCGCGGACGGAGGGGCAGCGCAGCCGCGTCTTCAGCCTGGCCTATGAGCTCTACGAGGAGGTGCGCGAGCAACGCCCCCATGGGCAGACCGCGAAGCTCCTGGGGTTGTACCGGCTCCTGTTCGAGCTGGAGCGCTGGTGGCAGCCGAGCGCAGACCATGGGGCACGCTCGTCGGTGCGGGCCCAGGTCGCCGACTATGATCGTGTGCGGCCCGCCGTCGAGCTTGTGGAGGCGGCCGGTGGGCAGCGGGTGAGGCCCGAGCAGGCGGCCCGGGTCTGTGGGCTCAGCAAATCGCGCTTCCACCTGCTGTTCAGAAGAGCGATGGGGGTGAGCTTCTATCAGTTCTCGATGCGGGTGCGCGTCGGCATCGCCGCCCACCGCCTTCTCGCCAGCGACGATTCGCTAGCCACCATCGCGGACCGCCTGGGGTTCGTGGACGCCAGCCATCTCCACCGGACCTTCGTGAAGCAGTGCGGCAGCACGCCGCACGAGTATCGGCTGGGGCGCACCCTACCACCCAAGTCTGCCCAGTCTCTCGCGACTGGCAGCCTGATGCTCAGCCCGGAGGAGTCGGCCCTATCACCCGCCAGAGAGGTCGGGCGCGCCCAGAGAGCACGGGGGAAGGCGCCTGGATCCATCCCCAGCCTCTCCTACTACCACGTGAGGCAGCCGCCGAGCCCCACCGGGCGCCGGGCAGGCGGGGCGAAGTCGGCGGCTGGCGCGGACGCGGGCGGCGAAGACCGGGGTTGATCGGCGTCCAGCTTCGGCCCGCCTGGCCGGGTGACAGCGTCGGAGAATGACCCACCCCGCAGCAGCGGGACCAGGTCGTCTGAGCCCTCAGAGCCTTCCCCGCTGTCATCTGCTCATCGCCCGGGGTGGGCCAACCGTCGCCGCGTATGGTGGGTCACTTACGGATGCCGACTGAGACGCTGACTCACTCCGCTTGTGAGCTCTGCTGCGGCTGTCCACGCTTTGCGAGTCCATGTCGGAGCTCGTCGGCCTCAACGCCTGCGATCTCTCGCTGCAAGAGGGCCGGGTGCGCGTCCGCGCCGAGACCAGCAAGGCCCGCCGGGTGAGCGGCCCACCACTGCGCTCATGCGGGCGATGGGCCACCGCAGCCCCATCATGACCGCCCGCTACTCCGAGTTCGCCGGCTCCGAGCGCCGCTGGGCCTTCGCCAGAGCCGACATCACCAGCGGGCTCAGCCTGCCGCGGGGGCGCTAGGCCGGCCGGCAGGAGTTCGGTGGGCAGGGCATGTGCAAAGGGGCACAAGATACGCTACTACCCCACGCACCAGAGGTCTCCCTCCGTGGCTCACCGGTTCCGACCTCACAGATCGCTCGACGTTCATCACCCGTCACCCGGTCCCCCCAGCCTGGGGGACTGTGCCCGTGGCGTCCTGTGGGGCCGCTGCTGGTGCTGACATCCCGCCCCGGAGGTGCTAGAATGGGGCGTGCTCCTGCCCGTGGCGCCGCGCGCGGGGTGACCCGCTGAGATTCGGTCAGTTCGTCAACGCCCCGGATCGGGGCTGGCGGCGGGTCTCGGTCCGGGGTGGGTCGCGCCCCTCGCGGGGGCCTGGGCGCTGGGTTTTCTGCGGTGCCGGACATTGGCGGACATCGGGCCGGCGTAGCTCAGTTGGCAGAGCGGCTGATTTGTAACCACGCTCTCTGCAGCCCCCGCTTCCCGCCGAACAAGTGGTCTTTCCTGCAACCCACCAGTCTCAGATGTCCCCTTGAGCAGCGACTGTGACGCCGAATGATGCTTCTCGCGAAGACAGCAGTGCCACGCGACCTTCAGGAGAGCATCTGGCGGACCTGCCGAACCGGCAGATCGGGCATCCGAGGATGCAGGGGACATCAGGTGTCTGTGCTTGATCGGCTGTAGATGCTCCTCTACCGCTCACGCGCTTTGTGGTGCAGGACTTCTGACCAAGGTGACAGAATATGCAGAATAACCATCGGAGTCGCCTTCGGAGGCCAATCCGGCCCCATGAATCGCCCCGACCAGCTACGTTTCCGCTCACCCCGAACACAACCCCGGGACAGGAAGGTCCCAGGTTAGCTGCTGATGGGCCGGCCTCGCACGACCTGGCCCGCCGTGCTGTGTCCCCGCCTGACGATCGGCGATGTGCTCCGTGCAATGGGTCAGGGGGACCTATCTGTGCGCCTGATCTGCGCTCGGACCGACAGCGACACTCTGGTCCCCATGGCAATCAGGCCGACC
Source organism: uncultured bacterium (assembly GCA_964385645.1). Lineage (GTDB taxonomy): Bacteria > Armatimonadota > Hebobacteria > Hebobacterales > Hebobacteraceae > CAYLPT01. Next base: position 3,583 of record CAYLPT010000197.1, on the reverse strand, counting down.
GTCGGCGATGGGCGTCTGCGGGCAGTGGCCGTATCCTTCCGGACTATGAAGTATCCCTATTGGGTCTGCTCGCACGTGGTCTCCATTGAGACCACCACCGACAGCCGAGGACGGTGCCGCTTCCGGTTCACATGCCCCGACTGCCGAAGCACTGCTGACTCGCTGTACCTGGCACCGGACGCGACCGAACTGGTGTGTCGTCGATGTGCCCGTGTCTCCTATCACTGGTCGTCGGCGCCACCTTCAGGCGGTGACCCAGCCGGGTGGGCCAGGGTGGTGGAAGCCGCACTCTGCGCCTGCGCCGAGCTTCGCAAGCAAGTAGGACCGGTGCCAGTGCTCAGACGAAGGAGTTGTTCACGGATGGACAGTAAGCGATCCCGGAGGCAGGTTGCCGCAGAGACTCAGGATGGGATCACAGCTCGCCAACGCGCGGTGGTGCATCTGTGGGGGCAGTGCGGCTGGTCGGTGGAGCAACTGGCTCAGCTCTTCGGCGTTTCCAGTCGCACCGTCAAGAGAGATCTGCGGGCCGCTCGCACCGCCGGTGTACTTCCCAGAAGAACCAGACGATTGCCCCCAAGCCTGAGGCAGCGGGTGCGGGTGCTTCTGCGCGCGTGCGCGAAGATCAGGCAGACTGTTGACTCCGCCTGCGAGCACCTCCAGCCCAATGACCCAGGCCTGCTCTGGGCCGCCGTTCTTCAGGCGCGGTTGCTGGCGGAGGAGCGTAAGCTGCTGGCACTGCTCGCAGCATTGCCAGGAGCCGACCGCGCGGGGCTCGCCGGCGAGACCGAGCTCCCTGAGTATGTTGATCCGGAACTCGTACAGGCGGCGGCCGAACCTGTACCGGAGGGGGTAGCGACCCAGCCGCCAATGCGCTAACGCAGGCAGTTCCCAGTCACGGCACCGGAAGACGAGCGGAGGCCCCTGCTATGCCCTCGGGAGCCTGCAGAGGGATGCAAAGTCACAAGAGGGGCAGACCTTGCGATCACGCCGCGCGGGAAACTTGCCGTCGCGGATGTCCTCGACCCAGCTTCGCAATTCCGTGCGGAACGCGGCAACCTCGCTTTCGCTTTCCTCCACCGGAACACGACCGCCGTTGTCGGCGTCCAGATCATGGATTGCCAGCCGCACCGGATTCATCCCCAGAGCGCGAACGGCTTCCGCGTACATCCGAAGCTGGTTCTGGTGTTGTCGGCTCGGGGGCCTGTTGGCTGCGGTCTTGAAGTCGATGAGTTCTACGTCCCGTGGGCTGCCACCGTCGGCTCTGAGAAGCAGGTCTATGCGCCCACGGACGCGGGCCGGACCGAGGGGCACCTCAAATCGCCTTTCAGGCTCCACGGCGCGGACAAGTTCCCGACCGAAGTTGCGCACGTAATTCACGAGACGCCGACGGGCTGCTTTGAACAGCCGCTCGTGTGCAATCGGGCCTGCGAACGGCAGGTAGAAGGATGGGGAGAGGATATCATCCACATCCGCAGGGTCAGGAGGTCGGCGATCACGCGAACGGCGGGCAAGTTCTGCCACCACATGATGCAGCAGCCTGCCGAATCCGATCTCGGGAGCGATCGGTGGCTGGAAGCCGCAAATGTGCCGGAGGTAGTACCTGTACGGGCACTCACTGAAAGTGAGTAGCTCGCTGAAGTCAGTATCCAGAATCGCGTGGCCGTTGGCAGAAGGAGGGTGCACTGGCGGCTGGCATTCGTTTGCTCTCTTCAGGTGATCCCTGTGCTGCATCTGCGCCAGGTCTTGCACGAACCGCGACGCCTTCGCGGCACGGTGCCGGTATTGCGTGAACCAGCTTAGCACGAGCAACTCCTGCGCGCGGGTCATGGCAACGTAGAAAAGGCGTCGCTCGTCATCTTCTCGCCCCTGGTAGCGATCCTTGTCGAACAGTTCGTCTGGCACATACCACGGCTGTTCTTCGCCCATTCGGGAGGAGGGAAACCGGCGATCCACGAGCGCAGGAACAAAGACGATGGGGAACTCGAGTCCCTTAGCCTGATGGATGGTCATGATGTTCACGGCATCGCGGTCGAGTGTTGGGCGGTCGGGCGATTCCTCTGCTGCCTGGGAGGCGAACTCCTCAAGGAAGACCCGAAGCCTGGCAAGGAAGACCTCACCCGACGTCCACCCCACAGTGCCGACAGCCTGTGTCTTGCCCTCCTGGGCACTGCCAGCCACCGCCATATCCTCAGCGGCTTCTTGCGAAGCCGAATCTGCGACTGAGCGCGGCATTTCTGTGGGCGCGGCCCGGCGTTGCGCGTGCTCAAAGTCAGTGAGCAGTTCCGAGAGTCGCCCCAGCCCTTGTTCTTGCCGCCGCCGGTCGGGACCGTCAATCGGCAGGCCGATGATGCTGAGCATCTCCAGGTAGGTGCCAATCAGATCTCGCACGCCCTCGCTTGCGAGGCCCCTTCCCATCCGCTCAAGTTCCCCGACAATCCGGGTGGCCTTGGCATTGCTCACACCCGTCAGTGCGGCGATGTCCGCGGCAAGCAGTTCGGGTGTGACAACCTCTTGCTCCTCGTCGGGCGTCCAGGTTCCGCCAGCCCATAAGACGAATAGGCGGGCAAGCAAGGCCATTTCCGGCCGGTCCAATAGCGATAGGCGCCCGACCAAGGCGAAGGGAATTTCCTCTCGGCGGAGCGCGTCCACGAGGGGCCTGGCAGAAGTGCGCACTGAACGGTAGAGTACCGCGATATCTGCCGGCCTGTGTCCTGCCTCTAGGAGGCAGCGAATCCGCGCCACAAGAGACCCGGCCTCTGCTTCCGGCGTATCGGCGGCTATGAGTTCTATGGAAGGCCCTGCATCCGGGCGCACCGGCTTCATCGATTTGGCCACGCGCTCGCCGATAGTGGCGGCGAACCCACTCGCTACACTCACGATTGGGGGAACGCTCCTGTGATTCTCGGCCAGGGTATGTCGCGCTGACTGGCTATACCGCTCTGGGAAGCGCAGGAATAGTGAGACATCGCCCCCGCGCCACTGGTAGATCGCCTGATCATCGTCCCCAACGACGGTGAGACGCGCACCCATGTCTACCAGGCATTGCAGAAGCTCCTCCTGGGCGCGGTTGAGGTCTTGGTATTCATCCACGAGAACCTCGCGCACACGACCCTGCAAGGCCTCGCGTAGCCTTCCGGTGGGAGCCAGTTCCTCACATGCCCGGTCAACCATCTGGTCGAAGGAAAGCAACTGCATGCGGGCCAGGAGTTCCTCATAGCGCCGGATCACGGCAGCGAACGCCGGAGCTCTCTTCTCCAAGACCGAGCGCGGGATGCGCTCATTGCATACTACTGCAAGGCTGCGCCGAATAACCTCTACCGCGCGCCGCACTGAGACGGGCTGGCCAGGCCAGGTCCGAGTCAGGAGGTCAACTGCGCCAAGACGCCTGGCGAAGCGGTGAAGAAGCGCCCATTCTCTCTCCTCCGTGAGCGCGTCGCAGACTTCGTACAGACCGCCGTGTTGCTGGAGGATTCGCAGGCAGTAAGAGTGGATGGTGCCCACAAACAAGCCAGCGGCTGAAGGAGGTAGAAGCCGAAAGCGTTCGTGAGCCTCTGCGGCGCGCCTCTCGATGCGGTCTTTCAGT
>CAYLPT010000196.1:0-19788 GCA_964385645.1 uncultured bacterium | reverse complement strand
GGGCAGGAGGGCTTCACCCTGCTGGTGCGGGAGAGACAGGGAGGCCCGGCGGCGGGGGAGAAGCCATAGGCGGTGGGGACGGGCAAAGGAGCGAGAGACAATGAACGGAGGCGGATACGCTCTGGCGATCACCATCGGGGTGATCGCGTTCGCCATCATCCTGATCGCGTCCGCGGTCCGGGTCCTGCGGGAGTATGAGCGGGCGGTGATCTTCCGCCTGGGGCGGCTGATCCCGGCGAAAGGCCCGGGGCTGGTGCTGCTGATACCGATCGTGGACCGGATGGAGCGCATCAGCACCCGCATCGAGACCATTGATGTGCAGCGCCAGGACATGATGACGCGGGACAACGTACCCACCACGGTGGACGCGGTCGTCTACTACCGCGTCGTGGTGCCTACGGACGCGGTGGTGCGGGTCCAGAACTTCCACAAGGCGACCTACCTGATCGCGCAGACCACCCTGAGGAGCGTGATCGGCCAGTCGGAGTTGGACGAGCTGCTGGCGGAGCGGGACCGCATCAACCGCCGCCTCCAGGAGATCATTGACGAACAGACCGAGCCCTGGGGGGTGAAGGTCACGATGGTGGAGGTGCGGGACGTGATCCTGCCCGACACCATGAAGCGGGCGATGGCCCGCCAGGCGGAGGTGGAGCGCGAGCGCCGGGCCAAGATCATCAACGCCGAGGGCGAGTATCAGGCCGCCCAGCGCCTCCAGGAGGCCGCCCAGATCATCGCCAGTCAGCCCATCGCCCTGCAGCTCCGCTACCTGCAGACGCTCTCCGAGGTCGCCGCCGAGAACAACTCCACCACCCTGTTCCCGATCCCGATTGACCTGTTCGCGCCCTTCATCAAGCACATGACGGGCGGCGGCCAGCCGCCCCAGCCGGGCAGGCCGGAGGCCCGCGGCGAGGGCTAGCCCGCCGCGGGCCGCGCGTTCCGCGTGTTATGCCGGCGACACGCGGGCGCCCGGCGGACACGAGGAATGACCGCGGCGAGGAGGGAACAGCCGCCCCACACAGGCGGGCGTGGCGCGGGCGCGCCCCCGCCCCGGGGGAGGTGGCGCCGATGAAGACGCGGAAGGCAGCCTCATTCATGACCAAGCAGGTCATCACCGCCCAAGAGGACATGACGCTCACCGAGGCGATGGCGATGCTGGTCAAGCACGGCATCAGCTGCCTGCCAGTGGTAGACGCGGACCAGCAGCTTCAGGGGATCGTCACCGAGTACGACATCATGAACAGCGTGGTCAGCGGCGAGGCGGAGCGGACGCGGGTGGGCGATGTGATGCACCGGGAGGTGCTGACCTTCACGCCCGAGACCGATCTAGAGGCGATCGTCAACACCTGTCTGGCCAAGCGCATCCACCGCGTGCCCATCTGCGAGGGCGGCAGGCTGGTGGGCATCGTGACCCGGCGGGACATCATCGGGCAGCTCTTGGAGCTGTACGGCCGCACCTAGCCGAAGGGGCCATGAACTGCGCGAACCACCCCGACCAGGACGCGCCATACCAGTGCATCCGCTGTCGGCGCCCCATCTGCGTTGACTGCGAGAGCAAGTACCAGGGCGGCTCGATCTGCGTGAGCTGCCTGGAGGAGATGCGCGCCGTCGTCCGCGGCCGCTATCAGGCCGAGACGAGGCAGGTGAACTACGGGGGGGCGCTGCTGGCGGGCCTGGCCGCGGGTCTGGCGGGCGCCTTCGCCTGGTCCCAGCTGGCGGTGTTCATGCACGGGTACCGCTTCGAGGCTGGGGCCGCGCTGCTGGGCGGGCTGGTCGGGTGGGCGGTCATGGCGGGGGCAGGGAAGAAGCGCCATGCGAACCTCCAGCGGCTGGCCCTGGTGCTGGCGCTGTTCGCGATGGCGGCCGGTCATCTGCTGATACTCGCCCGCGCGCACCTGCCCAACGAGGGAGCCGAGGCGCTGGAGGTGGGCCTGGCCGCCCTGTACGCCTTTCCGAGCCAGCTCGCCCGCACGGGGCCGCTGGACTGGCTGTTCACCGCGGTGGGCGGCTTCTGGGCATTCTACATGCCACACGTACGTTTGCTGCGAGGGGACCGCCGGCCTCCCGCTTAGGAACCGGCCCCCGAAATGGGGTATTCCAGTACGGGCGGGCCGTCGTCAATCGCGGTCGCCCCATGGGGAGTGCAACCCCCCACCACCCGCAGGCGCCCCGGCGTCCGCCTCCGTCGGGGCGCCGCTTCCTTGCGGGCGCCTTGGGGCGCGCGTCGCGGGGCGACAGTATGGAGGTGCATTGAGGACATGGAAGCTCAGGTCTTGTTCCACGTGGAGGGGGAAGCGCTCTTCGGCGTCCTGCACCTGCCCCAGCGCAGCCCCGCGCCGGCGGTGGCCCTGTGTCACGGGTTCACCGGCCACAAGGCCGAGGCCCACCGCCTCTTCGTCCACGCAGCGCGCGCCTTCGCGCAGGCCGGGCTGGTCGCGCTGCGCTTCGACTTCCGCGGCTCCGGTGACTCGGCCGGCGAGTTCCGGGATATGACCATCTCCCGGGAGATCGAGGACGCCTCGGCCGCCCTGGACTTCCTACAGGAGCGCGCCGAGGTGGACCCCGGCCGGCTCGGCGTGCTGGGCCTGAGCATGGGCGGCTGCGTGGCCGCCTGTCTCGCCGGGCAGGACCCACGGGTCCGTGCGCTCGCGCTGTGGGCGCCCGCGGCGCATCCCGAGCGGATCGCCGAGCACATCGCCCCCGGATTCGGCCCCGGCCCGGTGATGGACATGGACGGCTGGGACCTGGGCCGCGCCTTCCTGGAGGATGCGGCGGCCCTGCGGCCGCTGGAGGCCGCCGGCCGCTATGTCGGCCCCAGCATCGTCGTGCACGGCTCTGAGGACGCCGCGGTGCCGCCCTCGGACGCCTCCGACTACCGCGTCTCCCTCGGCGGCGCCTGCCAGCTCCACTTCATCTCCGGCGCAGACCACGTCTTCTCCAGCCTGGCCTGGAAGGCGCAGGCTATCCAGCTCACCCGCGACTTCTTCGTTCGGGTGCTGACAGAGGTCTAGCGAGACCACACCAGGCCCAAGGCAGCAATGGAGGCGAGCGCGATGGAGGAGTTCGGAAGCCTGGAGGAGCTCGTCGCGGCGCTGCGCGAGCGCCAAGTGCGCGAGGTGGCCGTGACCGGCAAGGTGGCCACCACGACGAGCCCGGGCGGGGGCCAGGTGGTGTTCCGAGGGCGGCTGGTAGTCTGCGCGGACCTGGGCCGGGGACGCCAGGAGTGCTACACCGAGCACGTGATGCCCTATGTCACGGAGACCGAGGCGCCGGAGATGGCGCTGCTGCCGGATCACGCCGCGGACCTGCGCGCGGCCCAGCGCTCTCTCGCCAGGCAGCTGCGCGCCTACCGGCATGAGTACCAGGCGGTCATGGAGGCCGCCCGTGCTGCGCTGGCCGACAGGCTGGCGCGGGCGGGGGTCGAGGTCACGGAGCCCGAGGGCTAGCTCCCATGCGCGTCACCATCACGGTCCACGGGCATCTTCGGCACACCTCGAGCGTGGGGCATGACGAGCTGACGGTGACGCTGCCCGACGGCGGCAGCCTGCGGGTGCGCGATCTGCTGGGGACGCTGAACATCCTCGAGGAGGAGGTCAAGGAGGTGAACCTGAACGGTCGGCGGGCGCGCATGGACACGACCCTGCGCGGGCGCGTGCACCTGGAGTTCTTCCCCCGACAGGGGTGAGCCCTCGTCGGCTCCCTGCACCCCCTAGCGGGCGCGCGCTCCCGACACCAGGTTCAGCACTCGCCTCGCCTCGCGCCCCTCCGCGGAGCGAGGATCCATGCGCTCCACCCGCTCCAGCCACTGCCGCGCCTGCGCGTGGTTGCCCATGCGCCCGTAGGTGTTGGCGAGGTTGAGGGCGGCGCGCTGGTGGATCGGGTCGAGCGCGAGGGCGCGCTCGAAGGAGCGCAGGGCCTGGGGCAGCTCGCCGAGGTGGAACTGGCAGGCGCCCAGGCCGTTCCAGGCGTCGGGGGACTCGGGCGCGGCCTCGATCCAGCGCTCGTAGGCCCGCTTTGCCGGCTCGTACTGCCGCTGCACGATCAGGTACTCGGCTAGCTGGCGGCGCACCTCCAGGTTGGCAGGGTCCAGCCCGGAGGCCCGCTCGAGCTGCCTCACCCCCTGCTCGGGGTCACCCCTCCGGAAGGCGATGTTGGCGAGCATGATGCGCATGCTGGGGTTCCGCGGTTCGAGCTCTACCGCCCGCTCCATGTGCTCCTGGGCCCGGTCCAGCTCCCCGCGCTCCAGGAGCGTCTCGGCGAGCGCGGCGTGGTGCTGGCCGGAGGTCGGCATCAGCTCGACGGCCCGCTGGAAGTACTCCAGCGCCTGATCGAGCTTACCGAGCTTCTTGTAGCTGACGCCCAGGTTGTAGGAGAAACTCGCGTTGCCCGGCAGCAGCTCCAGCGCCCGCCGGTTCAGCGCGACCGCCTGCTCGAGATCCCCGAGCTGCCCCCGCGCGTAGGCCGCGGTGTAGTAGGCCACCGCGGAGTAGGGATTCAGTGCCAGCGCCTTTTCGGCAAGCTCCGCGGCGGGCTGGTAGTAGCCTCTTGCCCCCGCCGCCTGGGCCTGCCGCAGGTAGAGGGCAGCCCTGATCGGGCGGATCGTCAGCCAACCCAGGGTCGCCACCCCTGCCGCCAGCGCTAACGCCACCAGCGCGAGCGCTGGCCCACCGAGCCGCCGGAAGCTAAGCTCGCGCAGTCGCGGCAGCGCCTCCGCCCCTTCGTCCGCCGGGGCCACGCCGAGCCGCGCGCCGGCGACCGCCGCCACCCCCAGCCAGAGCCAGAAGAACGTCACTGCGCCGGTCTGGCGGAACGTGACGCCGAAGTTGTTCTGGAACAGGAACGCGGTGACTCCGGCCACGATCGCCAGGGCCAGGCGCCGCCAGGCCGGATGTGGCTCCCGGATCGCCACTCGCAGGGCGACCCAGTAGAATGCCGCCAGCACCCACGCGAACAGCGCCCCTCCCACCAGCCCGGTCCCGGCCAGCACCTGGAGGTACTCGTTGTGCGCGTGCCCCGGGACCAGCATGCCGGTGCGCCGCCTGGGGGCCTCCATGTACCACTCGGGCGAGAGGCGCTCCAGGCCCAGGATGCGGAAGGTCCCGTAGCCGTGGCCGATCAGCGGGCGCTCGCGGAACAGCTCCCGCGCCACCCGCCAGTGGAGGCGGCGCTCGCCCGCGTAGGGATCGCGTCCGCTGAGCACGGTCCGCACCCGCGCCCGCTGGGGCCCCGGCATCGCCAGGTAGGCGACGAGCAGCACGAGGGCGAGCGCCCCCACAGCCGCGACCGCCCACGGCGCCCAGCGGGCGACCGCCCTTGGCCCCGCCCGCGCCACTGCGAGCCCGAGGGCCAGCAGCCCGCCCAGGAGCAGCCCGATCACCGCGCCCAGGGTGAAGCTGAGGTAGAGCGCCACTGCCAGCAGCGCGGCGACGCCCCACAGCAGCCAGGTCTCGAGCCGCCACCCCGGCCGCTCTCTCCCCGGCCAGCCCATCGCCACCGCCACCGGCAGCAGGAGCGCGACGTAGCTGCCCAGGTATGTAGGGTTGCCGAGGAAGGAGAACACGCGGGCGGTGGGAGTGGCCCAGTCAATGGGGTCGGCGCCCGCGGCCTGCAGGAGCGCGTACCCAGCCACCGGCACGGCCGCCGAGCATGTTGCCCAGACCACGCGCCGCAACTGGCGCATCGCCAGCAGGCAGGAGAGCGCCAGCCAGAACAGGCCCACATGGGCCGCCAGTCGCCCGAACTCCGAGATGGTCACGAACCAGTAGCGCGAGTAGGTGAGCGTGAGCCCGGCCCACAGCGCGAACGCCAGCACCGCCGGCGTCAGCGGGGAGCGCGCCCATCGCAGCCTACCCGTGCGCAGGCTCGCTACCACCCACGCTGACAGCCCGAGCGCAACCAGCAGCCCAAGCGCGGTGTCCTTCACATCGCAGATGTTGCCGCTGCGCCGGTTGATCAGCAGCGGAGTCGCCACCACCGCGGCGATGATCGCGGCCTGCCCGGCCGCGGCCGGCCAATCGAGCGCCCGGCGCCGACGGCCGCGCTCCTCCTGCTGGCCGGCCTTCTGCCGGTCCTTGTGTCGCCTGCCCTGGCGGCGCTTGCTCATGCCGCCTCGTGAACGCCTCGCGCCACCGCCTGGTAGGCGAGGTGCATCATGTACTGGTCGAGCAGCACTATGGCCATGAACGCCTCCGCAACCGGCCAGACGCGCGGCACGATGGTGGGGTCCCGCCGGGTCACGGCCTGCAGGGTGACGCTCTCCAGCGAGACCTTGTCAATGGTCTCCTGGTCCTTGGCGATGGTGGGGGTCGGCTTGACCGCCAGCCTGGCCACGATGGGCTGGCCGGTGGCGAGCCCGCCGGTGATGCCACCGGCGTTGTTCGAGCGGAACCCCACCCGCCCGCCTTCTGCATACATGGCGTCGTTGAACTGCGAGCCCCGACTGTCCTTGGCCGCCATCCCGCCGCCGATCTCCACCGCCTTGACGGCGCCTATGCTCATCATCCGGCCCAGCTCGCCGTCCAGCTTCGCGAACACCGGCTCTCCCAGGCCGGCGGGCACCCCCGTCGCCACGACCTCGACCACCCCGCCGCTGGAGTCGCCCTGCTCGGTGATCTCCATGATGCGGCGGTACATCTCGTCGGCGGCCTCCAGGTCGGGGCAGTTCAGCTTCGGGTGCACGCCGTACTCCCGCCGGATCGCCTCCTCGTCCATCTCCCGCCATTGCAGGGTCGGGATCTGGCGCTCGAACTCGGCGAGCACGGCCACCTTCTCGACGAAGCGCATGTCGGCGCGCAGCTTGCCGGAGGCGAAGATCGCCTCGTAGACGGGGTCCCAGCGCCGGCGCACCTCGCGGTAGGCGGCCGCCCGCTCCCGGATGGTCTCCAGGGGCAGCTCCCGCGCCCGCACGCCGGCCGCCTCCTTGACATACCCGGTGACCTCGATCCCGTGGGCGAGCAGGATTCGCTTCGCCACCGCGCCCGCGGCCACGATGGTGGCGGTGTAGCGGCCGCTGAAGAAGCCGGCGCCGATGGCGTCATCCCACTCGCCGTACTTCTGGTAGGAGGCGTAGGAGGCGTGCCCAGGCCGCGGCGTGCGGTTGGTCACCTGGTACTGGTGGATATGCTCGAAGTGCCGGTCGAGGTTGGGGATCAGGATGACCAGCGGGGTGCCGTTGGTGTGGCCGGCGTTGGCGAAGCCGGGCATGGTGTCGGCGGCGTTGAGGCCGCTGTAGATGATGGGGATATCCGGCTCCCGACGGGGCGAACTGAGCTCTCCCTGGCCGGGCTTGCGCAGCAGCAGCTCGCGGTAGATCTCCTCCTCGGTGATGACCATCCCCGGCGGGACGCCCTGGAGGTGAGTCGTCAGCCCCTCCTGGTAGGAGCCCCCCGCGACGGTCACGCGAAACAGACGCCCGATGTCACAGCCCAGCATACACTACCCCTCCAGTCGTAGATTCGCCCCGAGGCCGCGTAGGCACTCCACGAACCCCGGAAACGTCACCGCCGCGGCCTCCGCGCCCAGCACCACCGTCCGGCCTGGGATGGAGCAGCCGGCCACGGCCAGGGCCATCACCACCCGGTGGTCGCCGTGCCCGTCCACCTCCGCGCCTCGGAGCCGGCTCTCGTGCACCACGAGCCCGTCCTCCAGCTCCTCCACCCGCGCCCCGAGCCGACCCAGCTCCTGCGCCATCACCGCGATGCGGTCGGTCTCCTTCACCCTCGCCTGGGGGCAGTTCAGCAGCCGGGTTCTCCCCCGCGCGAAGCAGCCCAGCACGGCCAGGGTGGGCAGCGCGTCCGGCGTGGCATTGAGGTCGAAGTCTCGGCCCACGAGCTCCCGCGCCCTCACCCGGACCGCGCGCGCGGTCACCTTGACCTCCGCGCCCATCTCCCGCACCAGCTCCAGCACCGCCTTGTCGCCCTGGGTGTCGTCCATATCCAGCCCGCGGAGGACGACATCGTTCTCGCCCAGCGCGCCCGCGCCCACGAAAAAGGTGGCCGACGAGAAGTCCGCCGGTATCGTCCGCTCGACCGGCCGGTACCGCTGCCCGCCCGGGACGTGGAAGCGGCGCAGCCCCTCCTGCTCGAGTGCGATGCCCTGCCGCCGCACCCAGTCCAGCGTCATCTCCACGTAGGGCGCCTCGTTGAGCACCGTCACCTCGATCTCGGAGTGACCGTCGGCGAGGGGGGTGCTGATGAGCAGCGCGCTCAGGTGCTGGCTGTTCACCGCCTCGATCGCCGTCCGCCCTCCCCGCAGCCGGCCCCCGACGACGAAGGGCGCGGTACCAGTGCCCCGGGTCGAGCGCACCCGCGCGCCCAAGTCGTTCAGCGCGTCGGCCAGCACGCCCGCGGGCCGACGACGGATCTGCTCGTCGCCGGTGACCACCGCCATCCCGTCGCGCAGGAGCGCGCAGGCGCCCATCGCGTTGTGCAGGGTGACCCCCGAGTTGCCGACGTAGATGACGTCCTCGGGAGTCCGCACCTCCCCGCCCGTCCCCAGCACCCGCCAGTCGCGGCGGCGCAGCTCCACCTCCGCCCCCAGGGCCCTGAAGGCGGCCGCCGCCGAGCGGGTGTCGTTGGAGTCCAGGGGCGCGCGGATGACGCTCTCGCCCTCCGCGAGCGCGGCGATGGTGATCGCCCGGATCGTGTGCGACTTCGACCCGGGGATGCGCACCTCACCCCGCAGCGATGACCGCCGACAGACCAGCCTCATGGCCTCCGCCTCACCACACCGATGCCCAACCAGATTCGTTGCCCCCGGCCCTCGCTCCTCTCGGGGGGCGCGATGCGGCGAGGCAGGAGCCCGGGGCCGCCCGGAGAAGCGACAGGCGATGGGCCGCCGCGCGCTGCCGCGCGGTCTGGCCCCGGGGAGGTGGTTGCCGTGCAGAAGCGAGTCAGCCCTGCCTTTGCCGCCGTCGTCATCATCATCGCGTTGGCGCTCGCCGGGCTCTACTTCATGGCCAGCTACCGCACCTACGAAGCGAGAGAGGCAGAGATCTCCCGTCAGATGCAGCAGCAGATGCGCTACATGACGGAGGCTCGGCGCGGCGCGCCCATCGGCATGCGCCGCGGCACGCGCCCGGGCGCGCGTCGCGCCCCCGGCGCCGAGCAGGCGTCGCCCGGGCAGCCCAGCCCTCCCGGCCAGCCTTCGCAGCCCGAGCAGCCGTCCTCCCCGTAGGGGCGGCTCTCCGGCCGCGGTCCACACCTCACACCCGCGGGAGCGGGCTACCTCCCCCCGCGACCCCGGCCTGCCGCGATGTGGGCCAGCGCGCCGAGACGCGGCGCCGTCCGCGCCTCCGTCCGACCCGCCGCATCCAGCGAGCGCCCGCCCATCGCGCCAACCTCCGTGCCGATGCCGGACTCCCGCTGCCTGGGCCGCACTCCCTCTGCCCTCTGCGCACACTCGCGGAGGCAGGTTTCGCCGGCGCGCGCCCGAAGTCTCCGCCCCGCGCTTGGGCGCGAAACGCACCGGTCCCGGTACTCGTATGAAGCCTCGGACCAGGGCGGCGTGGTGGGCGGAAGGAGGGTGAGATGAGCGGCGACGAGCAGCGGCCTCTCGATGGATCGGGCGCAGCAAGCCCCCAGCCGACGGCAGCGGCCGGCGGAGTCGCCCACGTTGGCCGCTGGCTGGCGGCGGGCTGGCGGCTGACCATGTCCGCGCCGTGGGCCCTCGTGTTGCTGACCTTCCTGTGGATGGTCACTCTTGGGCTGGTCGGCGGGGCCGGGGAGCGGGGGGTGCTGGTGCCGCTGGTCATCGGGCCCAGCCTCGCGGGGTTGTGCGGGGTGGTGCTGGGACACGCCCGCTCGGGCCGGGTGGACTTCAGCCGCGTGCGCGCGGCGGGCGATCACTTCCTGCAGGCCCTGCTCGCGGGGCTGCTGCTGACGCTGATGGTGGCGGTGGGCCTGTTCGTGCTTGTGATTCCAGGGGTGATCGTCGCCGCGCTCTACTTGTTCACCATCCCGCTGATCGTGGACCGGGGGCTGTCGTTCTGGGACGCGATGGAGGCGAGCCGGAGAACGGTTCAGCGGGACGTGCTCGGCTTCCTGGGGTTCGTCGCGGCGCTGGTGGGCATCAACATCCTGGGGAGCGCCTGCTTCGGCTTTGGCGTGCTGCTGAGCGTGCCCGTGTCGCTCTGCGCGGTCGCGGTTGCGTACGAGGAGCTCTGGCCCGCTTCGTGAGCCGGCGGCTATCGCGCCCGGGGATGGGCGCGGTCGTAGACCTCGCGGAGCCGGCCGCGGGTGACGTGGGTGTAGATCTGCGTGGTGGCGAGGGAGGAGTGGCCCAGCAACTCCTGAACGGCGCGCAGGTCTGCCCCGGCCTCGAGCAGATGGGTAGCGAAGGTGTGGCGGAGCGCGTGGGGGCCGATCTCGTGCTGAGCGCAAGCGCGGAGCAGGTGACGATGCACCACCCGCCGCACCCCGCGGTCGGTGAGGGGCCCGCCCCGGTGGTTGAGGAGGAGGCGCTCCTCCCGAGCGCGCTCGGCGGGTGGGCGCCGCGCGAGCAGATGCGGCCGGCCCTCCTCCAGGTAGCGCGCGACGGCCTCCCGGGCCGGCCGGCCCAACAAGGCGAGACGCTCCTTGCCGCCCTTGCCCAGCACCCGCAGCTCGTCCACGCCCTCGACCTGCGGGACCGTGAGGCTGACCAGCTCCGAGACCCGCAGCCCCGTTGCGTACAGCACCTCCAGCAGGGCGCGGTCGCGCAGTCCGAGGGGCGTCCCCGGGTCGGGCGCGGCCAGGAGCTTGACGAGGTCCTCCTGATACAGGAAGCGGGGCAGCCGCGGCCGCTGGCGGGGCGCGGTGACGCCGGCGGCGGGGTTCGCGGAGACGAGGCGGCGGGCGAAGAGGAAGCGGTACAGCGAGCGCACAGCGGAGAGCTTCCGGGCGATGGAGGCGCGGGCATAGCCCCCGGCGTGGAGGTGGGCGAGGAAGCGGCGGACGTGCGCGGGGCGGACCTCCTGCCAACGGCTGGCGATCCCATGCTCGCTCAGGAAGACCGAGAACTGGTTCAGATCGTCGGCATAGCCGGCCAGGGTCCCGGGCGCCGCGCCCCGTGCGTCGCGCAGCTCGGTGAGGAAGTCCTCGAGCAGATCGGCGAAGCCCTCCATAGCGCTCTCCCCCGGCCCACCCGCGGTATGGTTACCACATGGGCGCCACGAGGTGCGACCCCGAGGCCGCTCAACCGCGCGGCCGCGGCCGCAGACGGGGGGCGCTTCGCAGGAAGCGCTCGGCCTCCTCGAGGTCGGCCTGGGAGGTCGTCCCCCCGGGGGCGCGGATCGAGAGCGCGCCACAGGCCAGGCCCAGGTCCAGGCACTCAGCAAGCCCCCGACCGGCCAGGTATGCGTGGAGGAACCCGCCGTTGAACGAGTCACCCGCGCCTGTGGTATCCACCACCTCGACCGCGTAGGCCGGCCGGCGCACGGTCTCGCCGCGCCGGCGAGCGAGGGCGCCATCCGCGCCCAGCTTGACGACGGCCAGGGGGACGCGCTCGGCAAGCCAGTCGAGCGCCTCCTCGACTGTCGGCCGGCCGGAGAGGTGCCTGGCCTCCGCCTCGTTGGGGAGGAACACGTCCAGGTGGGGCCAGCAGGCGGTGAGATCGCCGTTCGTCTCACCCTCGTGCGGCCAGCCGGTGTCGAGCGAGGTGGTGAGGCCGAGCCCCTTCGCGCGGGCGAAGATGCGACCGATGTCGGGGCGGAGGTTGCGCTGGAGGTAGAAGGAGCTGATGTGCAGGTGGTCCTGACCCTCCAGCAGGCTGAAGTCCACATCCCCCAGGCGCATCTCCTCGATACAGCCCATGACCGTAAGCTGCGCCCGCTCGCCCTCCACCGCGATGGAGATGGTGAGGCCGGTGGCGATGCTCTTGTCCACCGCGATCGCCTCGGCGCCCACGCCGCACCCGCGGCAGAACTCCAGCGCCCGCCGGCCGAAGTCGTCGCCGCCGACCTTGCTCACGAAGAGCACGCTATCGCCCAGCCGGGCAAGCTGCGCGGCGAGGATGGCGGAGGAGGAGCCCAGGGTGAGCTCCATCCCGCCCACGATCACCTCCTCGCCCGGCGTCGGGAGCCGCGGCGCCCCGGTCACGATCAGGTCCAGGTTGAGTTCTCCGATGACGGCGATGCGGGCCACGGGCTCTCCCATCACATGTCCAGCAGCGCGGCCGCCTCGTGGAGCGAGCCGATGACGGCGCGGGCGCCGGGGAACTCGAGCCCCCGGCTGTAGTCGTTGGGCACCGCGACCGCGATGCAGCCGGCCGCAGCGGCGGACCGGACGCCCGGCGGGCTGTCCTCCAGGGCCAGGCACTCCGGCGGCGGTACCCCGACCCGCTCGGCCCCCCGCAGGTAGATGTCGGGCGCGGGCTTGTTGCGGGCGATGTCGTTGCCAGTGACGATGGCGTCGAAGCGCTCCTCGGGTGACTCGGGCCGGCCGCTCGCCTCGAACACCCGGCGCAGGATGAGGGCGACCTGGTCGGAGCCGCTGGAGGACACGACCGCCTGCTTGAGCGCGCGGCGGCGCAGCTCGTCGCTGAACTCCCAGAAACCAGGGAAGACGGGGATGGGCTCGGTGCGGATCAGCCGCATGAAGTGCTCGTGGCGGCGGGCGACCATCTCCTCCACTGGGTCCTCGATCCCGTACATGCGCTTCAGGTCCCGGATGTTCTTCTCCTCGACGAAGCCGATCAGCTGGGCCATCACGGACTCGGGCAGGTCGTGGCCGTACTCGCACATGAGGGCGCGGAAGGCCTGGAAGTGGATGGGCTCGGTGTCTACGATAAGCCCGTCCATGTCGAAGAGCACGGCGCGGATCATCGGCGGCGGGACTCCCGTGGGTAGATGGTGACACCCTGGACGACGCGGCTGATCGTGCCCGCGGCGCTGGGGTCGTCGGGCTTCAGGCCCAGCGCGAGCGAGGCGAACAGCCCGAGGAGCTGCCCGACGATGGTGACCACAGGCGGGAGGGCGTGGTCGGGGAGCCGGAGCGCGCCCTCGGGGTCGAACGCGAGGACGTGGTCGGCGAGGTCGCCGAGGCCCTCCGCGCGGTCGGCGACGAGCAGGTGGGCGAGCCCAAGGCGCTGCTCGCGGTTCTGGCGGATGAGGTCGAGCTCGTAGCGGCGCACCTGCGGGTCGGAGGACAGGAAGCCGACGACGAGGGTGTCGTCGCGGATCGCCGCGCGGGGGCCGTGGCGGATGCCAAGGAAGGTGTCACAGAGGCAGATGATGGCTCCGTCGGTCAGCTCCTGAAGCTTGAGGTGGGACTCGATGGCCGCGCCATGCAGCGCGCCCGAGCCCAGAAAGCAGCCCCGGCCGGGGCGGCGCTCGGCCAGCGCCTGCGCCACATCCGGGGCGGCCTTGAGCACCTGCTCGCCCGCGCGGGCGGCCCGCCCGACCAGCGACCGGTACTCCTCAGCGCG
Organism: uncultured bacterium; assembly: GCA_964385645.1. Lineage (GTDB taxonomy): Bacteria > Armatimonadota > Hebobacteria > Hebobacterales > Hebobacteraceae > CAYLPT01. The sequence continues at coordinate 6,390 of CAYLPT010000196.1, read as the reverse complement.
GTCCAGGTAGGCAAGGGCCAGCCCGGCTACGACCATGGAGGTGAAGGCGCTGGTCATGGCGAGGCCGCGGTCGTTGGTGCGGGGGTGCAGGACGAGGGTGAGCGCCCGGTCGGGATGATCCCGCGCCAGGCGGGCCAGCGCGCCCTCGGCGTTGCAGGTGATGATGAGGTGGCGCACCGCCGGCCGCTCACGCAGCACGGTCTCCGCCGTCGCCACGCTCTCGGGGCTGTTGCCCGAGCGGGCGAAGGAGACCAGCAGCGCGGGCTGGTCGGTGGGGAAGGCGTGCTCGGGGTGGGTGACGATGTCGGTGGTCGGGACGGCGAGCGCGCGGGCCCCCAGGGCGGCGCCCACCGGCCCTTGGAGGCAGCGGCCGACGAAGTCCGAGGTGCCGGCTCCGCTCATCACCACCTCGGCCTGGCCCCCCGGCAGGCCGAGCGGCGCGAGGAGGTCCCGCAGGGGCGCCGCGATGGCGCGCTCGGCCGTGTCGCGCCACATCTCGGGCTGTTGCGCGATCTCGGCCGGCGTCGCCTCCAGGCCGAGGCGGGCCCGCTCCTGGGGGGCCAGCGACAGCAGCCTCTGCAGCGCGTTCATCCGGCGGCCTCCTGCGGGTGACGGCGGTCGGCGCCCGGGGGCGTGGGGCCTCCCGGGCGAGAGCATTGTTCGAGCGTCCCCCGCGCGCCTCCTGCCCCGGCCCGCCGGGCAGGCGCCTTGTCTGCCCCTCGTGCGAGCGGCGTCCCTGCCGCGACCATCGTCTGCCCGCGCCGGCGCTTGACAGCGCGCCGCGGATGGGGTAAAGCTCCCGTCGGCCGAGGAGCGAGAGATGACAGGCGAGCAAGCAGGAGACGCGCGGCCTCGGCCCCCGAGGGCCTGCCGCCCGATATCCTGATTGCCGCGGCGCGCGTCGCGGGTGTAGACGCCGGGATACCAGCCTGCAGGGAGGTGCTTCGGTGGAGATTGTCGCCTTCGAGCCGGACATGGCGGAGGAGGTCGCCGCGCGCTACCACGACGCGGTCGCCGGCGCGCCCTTCTGTGCTCCCATCGGCGGCCATTGGTTCAGCGACCGCGACCGACTGCGCCGCCAGCCCGCGCGGGAGGAGGAGCTCCTGGTCGCCCGAGAGGGGCGCGAGGCAGTGGGGTTCGTCCACGCGGCGGTCGCCGCCCGGGCCACCGCCGACTGGCACCTGAAGCGGGAGCCGGGCGTCATTCGCTTCCTCGCCTATCGGCCGGGAGAGCGCCTGGTCGGACAGGCCCTGCTGGAGGCGGCCGAGCGGTGGCTGCGGGACCGCGGCCGCCGCACCCTCGTGGCCGGCCACTGCGCCTTCATGTACCCCTTCTACCATCTGCCCTTCGGTCATCTGTCGGAGCGCATCGCCCACCTGCCGCCCCTGCTTGGCCTGGCCGGCTACGTCCTCTTCGAGAGCGAGGTGTTCCTCGCCTGGCCGGACTACGAGCCGCCCGCGATCCCCCCGCTCACACTCGAGGTCCGAGTGGTGGTGAAGGGAAGCGATGACATGGAGGGGCTCGGGCCCGGGGTGGCCGTTCGCGCCGTGCAGGACACGAAGCGAGTGGGCGAGTGTAACATGGTGTGGCTGAGCTGGGAGGGATGGCGGCCGGAGCTCGCGGGCTGGTGCTTCTGCAGCAGCCTGCACATCGAGGAGCCGTTCCAGGGGCAGGGCCTGGGCAAGCACCTGCTCGCCCGCGGCCTGGCCGAGATGCGGGCCGCCGGCGCGCGCCACGCCATGATCAGCACCGACGCCGACAACCACCGCGCCTATCTGTTCTACGCTAACTTCGGCTTCCGCTTCCTCGACCGCACGCTCAGCTTCCGCAGGCCCGCGCCCCGCCGCCGCGGATGACACCTCCCCAGGAGGCCGCCATGGGCGACCGCATCAACATGCGCCGCGCCTGGAACGAGATCTCGCCCCACTATCAGGCGGAGAACCGCATCCCGGCCGACCTCGTCCACTACGGACCACACTGCCCGAGCGAGGAGCGCCTCCGGCTCCTCGGCGATGTGCGGGGGAAGCGCGTGCTGGAGATCGGCTGCGGGGGCGGGCAGTGCAGCATCGCCTTCGCGCGGCGCGGCGCGCTGGCCACGGGGCTGGACATCTCGGACGCGCAGATCGCCTTCGCGCGGAAGCTGGCGGGGGCCTGCGGGGTGAAGGTCGCCTTCCACCGCGCAAACGCCGAGTCCCTGCGCCCCATCGCCGACGCCAGCCAGGACATCGTCTTCTCAGCCTACGCGCTCCAGTACGTCCGGCGGCTGGAGCGCTGCTTCGCGGAGGTGCACCGGGTGCTGAGGCCGGGCGGGCTGTTCGTGTTCAGCCTCGACCACCCCTTCTGGTACTGCCTTGCCGAGGACGAGCTGCGCGTCGAGAACAGCTACTTCGACCGCGAGTACACCTACCGATGGGTCCAGAGAGGACTGCGCTCGCGGCCCCGGGTCCGCCAACGCCAGCGCACCGTGGGCGAGTACTACCGGCTCCTCAGGGGCGCCGGCATGGAGGTGCTCGACATCATCGAGCCGGAGCCTGTCGCCGAGGGCAGCGGGCAGGACTGGGGCGGCTATTGGGCGCCCGAGCGCCAGCGCATGGTGCCGGGGACGATCATCTGGAAGGCCGTTCGGCCCCGGCGCCGGGCGCGCTGACACGGCGGCGAGGGGAGCCAAGGAACAGGGGTCGAGCGCGGGCGAGGGGAATCGGGTTGGCGGCGGGCGGGGCGAGGGGCGCGGCAGGAGATAAGGATCATGGTTACGCTGAGGGACAAGTTCAGAGGCTGTATCGCGGGCTCCTGGGTGGGCTCCGCGATGGGCGCGCCGGTGGAGGGATGGTCGCGGGAGCAGGTGGCGGAGAAGTACGGCTACCTCGACCGGCTCCTGCCCTATCGCCACTATGTGAACGAGACCGACTGGGAGCGGGCGCCCGGCACGACCGAGGACGGCATCGAGCGCCAGAAGCTGATGGCGACGGCGATCATCGAGAAGCAGGACCGGATCCACGCGCACGACCTGGTGAGGGTGTGGCTGCGAGACCTCGACCCGGCGAAGATGGTCTACAAGCAGGAGAGCTTCGACCGCTCGCTCATCCAGCTGGCGAGGGCGGGCGTGCCTCCCTCCCGGCTGGGGCGGCTCTGGCCGTACCCGAACGTGGTCTCGATGGCCCGCGCCTCCCACCCCCTGGGCCTCATCAACGCCGGGGACCCCCAGGGGGCCGCGGATGACGCCTTCGAGGTCGGCAAGGTGTACATGGAGGAGGGTTCGTTCGGGCTGCGGTGGGCGGCTCTCTACGACGCCGCGATCGCCGAGGCCTGCCGGCCGGGCGCGACTGCGGACTCGGTGCTGGCGACGGCCCGGGAGTTCGTCCACTACCGGGCCGAAGCGGGCGCCCTCTATGCCGGCTACGACACCATCGAGCAGGAGGTCGGGCACGCCCTCGCCCTGGCGAAGAAGCACACTGACCCCACGAAGATGCGGGACGAGTTCTACGAGCACTACGAGGGCGGGGGCTATTTCAACTACGGCATGTCCCAGGCCAACGAGATCGTCGCCAAGGGGCTGGCGGTGTTCGCCATCAGCGGAGGCGACCCGAAGGCCGCGATCCTCACCGCGGTGAACTTCGGTCGGGACACTGACTGCCTGGCGGCGATCGCGGGGGGCCTGGCGGGCGCGCTCTCGGGCGTCTCCGCCATTCCATCGGAGTGGATTGAGCAGGTCAACGCGGCGACGCGTGAGGACCCCTACACGAACAACCGGCGCACCGTCGAGGAGACAGCCGACGGGCTCTACGAGGCCTTCGCCGCCCGGCTGAACAAGCTGGGTGAGTACGCGCGCATGATGGCCGCTCTCTGCGGGCCGGCGGGCGGCTGCTAGAGCAGCTCCCGCTGGGCCGACGAGCGCGGCGCCTCGGCGCGCGGGACGCCGAGGTGCTGGTAGGCCGCCTCGGTGGCGACCCGCCCCTTGGGTGTCCGGGCGAGCAGCCCCTGGTGGAGCAGGAAGGGCTCGACCATGTCCTCTAGCGTCTGCGCCTCCTCCTGGAGGGTGGCGGCGAGGGCCTCGATGCCCACCGGCCCGCCCAGGTGCTGCTGGACGATCACCTCGAGGAGGCGACGGTCGAGCGCGGTGAGGCCGAGGCCATCTATGCCCTCGAGGGCGAGCGCGGCGTCGGCGACCTCGGGTGTGATCCGCCCCTCGCCCTTCACCTGCGCGTAGTCCCGCACCCGGCGCAGCAGGCGGTTGACGATGCGGATGGTGCCCCGGGAGCGCTCGGCAAGCAGCCTGGCGCTCGCCTCATCGAGCTCGATCTCGAGCAGCCTCGCCGAGCGGTGCACCGCGCGCATGAGGTCCTCTACGGAGTAGAAGTGCAGCTCCCGCATGATCCCGAAGCGCTGCCGCAGCGGCGGCGACAGCAGGCCCGCGCGAGTTGTCGCCCCCACAAGGGTGAAGCGCGGCAGGCGCGAGCGGTAGATGCGCGCGTGGGCGCCCTTGTCGAAGATGATGTCCACCGTGAAGTCCTCCATGGCGCCGTAGAGCAACTCCTCGACGGCGCGCGGCAGCCGGTGGACCTCGTCAATGAACAGGACGTCGCCCTCCTCCAGGTTGGTCAGGATCGAGACCAGGTCTCCCCCCCGCTCCAGCGCGGGCCCCGAGGTGCCCTTGAACTGCACGCCCAGCTCGTTGGCGATGATGCGGGCGAAGGTGGTCTTGCCCAGCCCCGGCGGACCGTAGAAGAGCACGTGGTCCAGGGGCTCCCCCCGCGCCCGGCAGGCTCTGATGCCGATCTCGAGGGCCTCGACCACCTCCCGCTGGCCGATGCACTCCGCGAAGGTGCGCGGCCGCAGGTTCCAGCGGTCCTCCCGCTCCTCCGGGGTGGGCTGAGCGAGGACCTCGGGCGCCTCCTCCGGCGCGCGGTCCTTGCGGGGCTTGCTCGGCGTGCGCTTGGGCATCGTCACAGCAGACCATTCCGAGCAGGCCGGCCGCGCTCCTGCCGGCCGCCCTTAGCCTTTCTCCCCCCGGTACACCTCCTCGAACAGGTCCTCGGCGGTGGCGATGTCGGGGCGGCGCGCCAGGGCCGCGCTCACCATCCGCTGCGCCTCCGTACGGGTGTGCCCGAGCTGCTCGACTAGCACCGCGATGACCTCGTCCCGGAAGTCCTCCTCCGCGGCCGCAACGGGGGCCGGCTCCCCCTCCGGCATGAGGGCGAACTTGCCCACCCGGCCGTGGAGCGTAGCGATGATCTTGTCCGCCTTCCGGGGCCCCACCCCGTCGAGGGTGCATAGGAAGCGAGCGTCCTTGGCCTCGATGGCGCGGGCGATGCGGGGCACCTCCGCGCTGAGGGCGCGGCAGGCGGCGATGGGCCCGATGTCCTCCACCGTGATCAGGAGCTCGAAGAACTCCTTGGCAAGGGGCGACTCGAAGCCCACCAGGATCGGCTTCGGGTGGCGCTCAGTGAGGTGGTAGGAGATATGCAGCCGCACCGGCTCCCCCTCGGGGCCGGCTCGCCGGGCTCGGAAGGCGGGGCGGGCCGCAGCCGGCAGGATCACCTCGTAGCCAACCCCGCCGGCCAACACGACGATCCGGTCGTCGAGCTTCTGGAGCAGGCGGCCCTCGAGGTAAGAGATCATGGCCTCACCCCCGCGCCGCTAGAGAGCGGCGCCCTCCCGCGCCGCGCCCACCAGGGCCAGCGCCACGGCGTCGCACACATGATCGGAGCGCGGCGGCGCCTTCAGCGCCAGCATGCGCGTCACCGCCCGCCGGATCTGCTCCTTGCCGGCCCGGCCCGAGCCGGTGAGCGCCCGCTTCACCTCCGCCGGCGCCAGCTCCAGCACCCGCGCCCCGCTCTGCTCCGAGGCCAGGCAGATCACCCCCCGCACGTGGCCCATGATGATCGCGGTGCGGGGGAAGCCATAGTCCGAGTAGAGCCCCTCCAGCACCGTGACCTGCGGCCGCCAGCGCAAGTACACCTCCCGAAGCTGGTCGTACACGGTGCGCACCCGCGCCTCCACGGGCCGGCGGGCCGGGCTGCGCGCGCAACCGCAGTCCCGCAGGCGCGGCCGCCCCTGACCCGCCTCCAGTACCGCGTAGCCGGTTGCGGCCAGCCCGGGGTCCACTCCCAGCACGATCATGGACGCCTCACGCCCTCCCTGGTCGGGGCCTTCGCTGTGCCTGCAGGACAATACCACGCGTCGCAACGGGCTTCCCAACCCGGGCTATCCCCTGGTCGCCGCCACCAGCCGCGACAGCGTCTCCCGCAGACGCTCCAGCGCCTGCCCATAGGCCACCCAGTCGCCCTCCCGCTGGTGCCTCAGCGCCTCCTGGAAGTGCCGCTCCGCCTCCAGGGCCAGCGCGTGCGCAGCCGGGGCCGGCGCGGCGGGGGCCGGGGGCGCGGCAGCTTC
>CAYLPT010000195.1:0-10433 GCA_964385645.1 uncultured bacterium | reverse complement strand
CTACCGGGAGGCTATCGTGGGGATCAAGGGGCGAGGGGTGTACGGGCGGCTGAGGCACGAACGGGGGGTGCACCGGGTGCAGCGGGTGCCGGTGACGGAGGCGGCGGGCCGGATACACACCTCGGCGGCGACGGTGGCGGTGCTGCCGGAGGCGGAGGAGGTAGAGGTGGAGATGGCGCCGGGGGACCTGGAGATCGAGGCTTGCCGGGCCTCGGGGCCGGGCGGGCAGCACATGCAGAAGAACGAGACCGCGGTGCGAGTCACTCACAAGCCCACGGGCATCGTCATCATGTGCCAAGACGAGCGCTCCCAGCGCCAGAACCGGGAGCGGGCGTTGCGCCTGTTGCGGGCGCGCCTGTACGAGATGGCGCGCGCGGAACAGGAGGCGCAGATCGCGCAGGCACGCCGCAGCCAGGTGGGCACAGGAGACCGGAGCGAGAAGATCCGCACCTACAACTTCCCGCAGAGCCGGGTCACCGACCACCGCCTTGGTCGGAGCTGGCACAATCTGCCCGCCATCCTCGAGGGCGACCTCGACCCTATCCTCGACGAGCTCCGCGAGCACGCCACCCGCGCGCCGTGACCCTTGCCCAGGCGGCCGCGGAGGTGGCGGCGCGGCTGGCCGCGGCGGGGCTGGAGCGGGCGCGGTCGGAGGCGGAGCTGATCGTCGCCGCGGCGACGGGCCGGCCGCGGGAGCACCTGCTGCTGTGCCCGGAGGCCCACCTGTCGCAGCCAGAGCGGGACCGCGCCCTCGCGCTGGCCGCCCGCCGCGCGGCCCGGGAGCCCCTCGCCTATGTGCTGGGCCGCGCCGAGTTCTACTCCCTGGACTTCGCGGTCGGCCCGGCCGCCATCGTGCCTCGGCCGGAGACCGAGGTGCTGGTGGAGGCGGTGGCGGAGCGGGCGCGGGCGATCGGGGCGTCCTTGGCGGTGGATGTGGGGACGGGCTGCGGGGTGGTGGCGGTGGCGCTGGCGCGGGAGCTCCCGGGGATGCGGGTGGTGGCGGTGGACGTCTCGTTGGAGGCGGCAAGGTTGGCGGCGCGCAACGCCGCGCGCCTTGGGGTGACCGAGCGCGTGCATGTGGTGTGCGGCGACCTGCTGGACCCGGTAGGCCGGCCGGTGGACTGCGTGGCGGCCAACCTGCCGTATGTGCGCGCGGGGGAGTTCGCGGGGCTGGATCCCGAGGTGCGCTGCTGGGAGCCGCGGGCGGCGCTCGACGGCGGGCGCGACGGGCTGGAGGTGATTCGACGGCTGGTGGTGCAACTCCCGGCCCACTTGGCCTCGGGCGGGTTCGCGGCCCTGGAGGTGGGGGCAGGGCAGGGGGAGGAGGTGTCGAACGCGCTGATTCGTGCGGGGCTTGCCCGGGTGGAGACGATCCCGGACTATGCAGGCGTGGCCCGCGTGGTGATCGGTTGGCGCGAGGAGTGAGGTGGCATGGCAAGGGTGAGGACCCAGGTGGTGGAGGTGAACCCGCAGGAGCCGGAGCCGGAGGTGGTCGAGCGCACCGCCGGGGTGCTGCGGCAGGGGGGGCTGGTGGTGGTGCCTACGGACACGGTGTACGGGCTGGTGTGTGACCCGGGGCGGCGGGAGGCGGTGGAGCGGATCTACCGGGTCAAGCAGAGGCGGCGGGAGATGCCGCTGGCGCTGCTGCTGCATGACGCCTCGCAGGTTAGCGACTATGTGTCACACCTCCCTGAGGCGGCGGCCCGCGCGATGCAGCACTTCTGGCCGGGGGCGCTGACGGTGGTGGTGAGGGAGCGGGGGGAGGCGACGGCCACGGTGCGGGCCAGGGGAGACACGGTGGGGCTGCGGCTGCCGGCTCATCTAGTGCCGCGGGCGGTGTCGGAGGCGGTGGGGTGTCCGCTGGCGAGCACCAGCGCGAATCGGAGCGGCGGGCGCGCTCCGGTGACGGCGGCGGAGGTCTGCGAGGACCTGGAGGGGCTGGTGGAGCTGGTGCTGGACGCGGGTCGGACGCCGCTGGGGGAAGAGTCCACGGTGGTGAGCTTCGCGGAGTCGCCGCCGCGGGTGCTGCGGCTGGGGGCGATCGGGCTGGGGCGGCTGCGGGAGGTTCTGGGCGAGGTGCGGGCGAAGTAGCGAGCGATTCTGCAAAGGGGAGGCGAACGGTGGCGATGGACACGATGACGGCGATCATGCAGCGGCGGAGCGTGCGCAAGTATCAGCCGATGCCGGTGCGGGAGCGGGACCTGGAGGCGATCCTGGAGGCGGGTAGGCAGGCGCCGTCGGCGGCGAACCGGCAGCCGTGGCACTTCGTGGTGGTGCTGGATGAGGAGCAGCGAAGGCGGGTGGCGGAGGCGTGCGCGGGGCAGATGTGGATGGCGGAGGCGGGCGCGATCATCGCGGGGGTGGGCAAGCCGACGGCGAGCGAGAAGTGGTACCCGGTGGATGTGGCGATCGCGATGCAGAACATGATCCTGGCGGCGACCGCGCTGGGCTATGGCACCTGTTGGATCGGGGCCTTCGACCAAGCGCGGGTGAAGGAGGTGCTGGGGGTGCCGGAGGAGATGGAGGTGGTGGCCCTGACGCCTTTGGGGGTGCCCGCCGACCGGCCGGAGCCCCGGCCGCGCCAGCCGCTGGAGGAGTTCGCGTCGCGGGATCGCTACGGGAACAAGCTGGCGGGGTAGGTACGCGGCGGAGTGCAAGCAAGGGCGGGGCCGGCCCCTCAGGGCCGGCCCCGTTCGCCTTACAGCTCTGCGGCTGGTTCAGGCTCAGGTATAGCGGAAGTCGCGGTAGCGGTGTCGGATGGGCTCGAGGGAGCTGCCGACGGCGACGATATACCACTCGCCGCTGAGGCGCCGCAGCCGGTAGGAGACGTAGACGCTCTGGCGCTCGCCGTCGGGGTCGTAGAAGACGTGGCGCCCCGTGACGAAGAACTCGTGGCTGGACAGCCAGATGGGCTGGTCGAAGTCCATGGCGACGGTGTGGGTGGTCGCCATGGCGTCCACCGTCATGGCGTAGTAGTCCTCGGTCGAGGTCGTGTAGGTGTACTCGCCGTCGAAGTACACCCGAATATCCAGCCGGTCGGTGAGGTGGCGAGCGAGGGGCTCGACCTCGGCATTGAACCACGAGCGGCGGATGTCCTCTATGGCGCGGCGGGCGCCGACCTCATCCACGCTCTGGCCAGCGTAGTAGCGGTAGGGGGTGACGGGCACGTAGACGTAGGCGACCGGGGCGTAGTAGACCCGGGCGGGGTAGATCCAGGGCGGCATCCAGCCCCAGTAGTGGTAGATGGCGGGGTAGTAGCCGGGGTACCAGAAGCCGAACCAGTACGGGTCGCTGTAGTAGAAGCCGTAGTAGAAGGTGAGGGCGACCATGGGCCGCCGGGCGTAGTGCTGGGCGGCCCAGTAGCCGTCGGTGTAGCCGTCCCAGTAGCCGGCCCAGTAGGCGGCCCGGCTGCGGGGGATGAAGGCGTAGTGGTAGGAGGGGGCGCCGAACTGGGCGCGGACGCGGGTGTAGCTGACGCTGATGCGGCTGATGTTGTCGCGCACCAGGAAGGCGGCGCCGCTGGGGATGGGATTGCCGACCACATCCCTGTCGGGCCGCTCCCGCTCGATGAAACGGCTGCGCTCGAGGTTGCGCTCGCGCACCAGCTCCCGGAGCTGGTTGGGGGTGCGCTCCCGCTCGATGCGCGGGATGGCGGTGATCTGCTGGTCGGCGCTGGGCCCGCGGAAGTTGGCCCTGGGGACCTCGATGCGGCGGCCGTCGGCCGGCGGCGCGGCGGGAGGCCGGAGCTGCTCGCGCTCGCGCTCGCCAGCCCGCAGGCGGTCGCGCTCCCAGGTGCGGGAGCGGTCTTGGGCGGGCTCGGCGGGGCTCACGGGCCGGCCGGCGAGGGCGCGGGGCGGATCCTGTCGGAGAGACGGTTCAGGGGCCGTGCGGACCCGGGGCTCGACGGGCCAGCTAGGCGCGCCGCGCTCGGCCGGCTCGGGCCGCTGCGGCGGGCGGTAGAGCTCGTAGGCGCCCGGTCGGTCGGCCGGCCGGCGCTCCCAGCCTCTCTCGGCAGGAGCGAAGGGAGGCCGATAGGCCGGCGTGTCTGGTCGCTCGCTGACGGGCGTTCCTCTCTGAGGCAGGCTCCAGGCAGGGCCCCTTTCGGCAGGGGCAGGGCGCTCGAGGCGCCCCTGCGGCACGACAGCCGGCAGGGCGCGGACCTCGGGGCGCTCGACGCGAAGCTGGGGCCGCTCGGCCGGGGCAGGGGTCTCGGCGGGCGCGGCCGGCTCCGCCCGCTCCCGCGCGAAGGGGCTCTCGCGGGCGAAGCGAGACTGGGCGCGTGCGGCGAGGCCGGGCGAGGCGGTGAGGCCCACGAGGACGCTCGCCGCCACCAGGCCCGTGAAGAGTGAGCGAGCTCTGTAGCCGAACATCTCACTCGCCTCCCTTGGGCGCCGCTCCGACGAGGGAGCGGCCACCTGGAGATGGTCCCCCGTCCGTCCGTGTAGATTGTACCGCGTTCGCACCGAGAGCGAAACCCCCCCGGCCTGCGGGATGTGACCTGTGCGACGCTCTGGCTGCTCGACCGCCGACGTTCGCAGTACCCTACCGGGCCGACAGGAGGCTCCTGAACACTAGACGAGCGGGGGCGCAGGCGCATTCCGCGGCGTGGGAAGGGGACAGCCCCCCGGCAGAACCGGGGGGCTGTCTGGGTCCAGGCGATTCAGGCTTGCGGGGGCCTGCTAGAAGGCGATGCAGAGCTCCGCGCGGATGACCTGAATCGGCTTGTTCTCGGCGTAGACGAACTCCTCGGTCTCAGGGTCAACGCCGACGGGCACCATCTGGTTCGACAGGACGTTCTTCGCCTCCCGCCGACCGTACAGGAAGTTGGCGCTCACGTTCTCGGACAGCGGCCGGGAGAGCCTGGCGAGCCACACGGAGTCGGCGTCCCGCCACTTGCCGGGCCGCGGGATGTCCGAGTCGGACCCACCGCTGGCGAGCCAGCTCAGGTACTGCGGGTTGTACGCCTTGCCGTCCATGTAGGACAGGCTGAGCGGGGTGTTCTCGCCCAGCAGGTTCGGGAACGTGACGTTGACGTGCCAGCCCTTGGCGATGTTGGTCGGGTCGAGGAACAGGGGCCGGTCGGTCCAGTTGATGTAGTGTGGGTCAATGGCGGCCCTAGGATGGAGGGCCGACAGGGGCAAGTTGAAGGCGAGGGGCGCGTCCCACGGCAGCACGCTCCAGCCGCCCTCGGGGACGCTGAAGGCATACCCCGCGTCCACCTGCCCGTACTCGCCGGTGAGCGACAGGCCGCTGCCCTTCCAGCACAGGCCGAGCAGGTATGCCTTGTCGGACTCCTTGAGCTTGACCTCGCCCTCGTCCTGGACGCCGTCCCGGTTCCAGTCGGCGAACTTCTCGCCGGCGGGCCACTTGACAAGCCGGGCCCACTCGCCGTAGAGGTCGAGTCCGTAGAGCTTGCCCATCACGCTGGCGCTCCAACCCTGCTCCCGGTTGAAGCCGCTCTCGAGGTAGTTGAGCCCGAGGGCCCAGTCACCGCCGAACGCCCAGTCGAGGTAGTACAGGTTGTAGTTGTCCTGGCCAGTCGCGGTCCTGACATCGCCGGGGATCTGGGGCAGGCCGAAGGGCAGGTACATGTCCCACGCCTCGGAGTAGGCCGCGGGCACCCGACCGTAGAACATCTCCCGGTCGAGCATACCCCAGAGGGCGCCCCAGGAGAGGTCGCCCGTGCCCCAGTCGGCGCGGAAGGCCTTGATGGCGGCCTGGTCATTGTCGGCCAGCAGGCCCACGCCCCGCTTGAAGTACTGCTTGCCGACGGTGAGCTCAACGTCGGTCAGGAAGCGGGTGCGGTGCTTTACCCAGGCCTGATCAACGTTCACCATGTCCATGAGGCCGCCGCCGCTCAGCCAGTTCGGGGACATCATGTTCCACTCTCCGCCCAGCAGAGGCTCGACGGTCTGATTGTGGCGCGGCCCAGTCATCAGCTGGACCATGACGTCGGTGCTGGGCGACAGCGAGCCGGAGAAGTTGACCCGGGACTTCATGGTCATGAAGTCGCTGGGCTTGTAGGCGTCCTTCAGGGCATCGGTGATCGGGATGGACGCGATGTACAGCGGGTAGCCGACCAGCTCGACGACGGCCGGGGAGTCGCTCCAGCCGTAGTCATCGCCGGTGTAGAACGGCAGGTTGATGCCGCCATAGGCCGCAGGTGTCATGTAGGCGCCGTGGGACACGTCGTCTGCGGGCATGAAACCCCACTGCCATAGCGCATCCTCGACACCGCCCATGTACGGATAGCCCGTGGACTTGACGTCACCGGTGCCGAGCTTGGTGCCATAGAGCCCGACGCGCCAGTTGAGGTCGCCGCTGACGGTGATCGTCGGCTGCGCCGCGGGTGCGGCCTCGAGGGCCTCGACCCGTCGGGTGAGGCTGTCCAGGTCAGAGCGCAGGGACCTGAGCTCGGGAGCGAACTCCTTCGCAAGCCGGTCCAGCAGCGCCTGCTGCTCAGGGGTCAGGCCGGTGGGGGCCGCGGGCCCGGGCGGTCCCGGGGGTCCGGGCGGTCCCGGCGGTCCCTGGACACCCTCGATGGCCATCTGCTCGACGCGGTCCATCATGCGAGCGATCGCCATCGCGAACTCGTAACGGGTCAAGGTCTGTCGGCCCTTGAAGGTCCCGTCGGGGTACCCCTCGAGGATACCCGCCTCGGCCAGCCGGTTCACAGCGTGATAGGCCCAGTGGTCGGGCGGGACGTCCGCGAAGGGCTGCTGGGCGCTGGCGACGACGCATACGGCGCACAACACTAGCAGGGCGCCCAGAGCGAACCCTACGTTACGCATGGTGAGTCCTCCTTGCAGTCTGTGACTGTGTCACGACATTACGACGCGGCGGACTCGAGGGACCGGGCGGGCCTGCCTGAGCTTCCCAGTTTCCTCAAGCCGACAAGCCCCTTGTCGCTCTCGAGCCTCGCCTATGGATGCTGCCCTCTCGGCCCGGCTGCGCGCCTCGCCGTCTCCACCTCCTCCCTGGCGCGAGAAGCCGCTGAGGCCGGCCGGCAGACATATCGCCTGCGGCTGGGTCGCTTGCCCCGCGACCGGCCGCCAGACAATTCGATTATGCCATGTCTGCGGGCGCCGCTCCAATCCGGCGAGCTTAGACACCCCATGCCCTCGCCGGTTGCGGCCGGGGGGGATTATAGCGGCTCCGGGGCGCCGGCGCAAGCCCCCTGAGGCGCCTCTGGTGCCCCTGGCCGCACAAGGTAGGCCCTCGGAGGTCGCCGAATCGGGAGGGGCGGAGGGCTGCCGTGGCTGTCAGCATCCCCACACAGACAGGGCCGGTCAGGCGCGCCCGGGGGGCGGGGCGGTGATCTGGGCGGAGGGCTCGTCGCCGCTGGCGCTGCCCTCGCCTGGGCAGCACGCGGGCTGGCTGCGGGCGAAGCGGCGGCAGCTCGCGCGGCTGCTGGGGGGCTTTCCCCAGAAGGGGGACCTGGAGCCAGAGACGCTGCGCCGGCAGGAGGAGGCGGGGCGAACGGTGGAGTGGGTGCGCTACCGGAGCGAGCCGCAGGACGCGGTGCCCGCGGTGCTGATGGTACCCCGGCAGCGGACGCCGCCGATGCCGGCGGTCATCTGCCACCACCAGCACGCGGGGCAGTGGGAGCTGGGCAAGAGCGAGGTGCTGGGCTGGGCGGGTGATCGGGAGCAGGCCTACGCCGCCGAGCTGTGTCGGCGGGGCTATGCGGTGCTGGCGCCGGATGTGGTGGGCTTCGAGGAGCGGCGCCACCCGCGCCTCGGGGGCGCCGAGTATGAGCGGTTCCTGGCCCACGAGCTGCTGCTGGCGGGCTGGACCCTGCAGGGGAAGCTGATCTGGGACGTGATGCGGGCGGTGGACTACCTGTGTGGGCGGCCGGAGGTGGACCCGGAGCGCATCGGGATGATGGGGCATTCGATGGGGGGGATCGAGACCTGGTTCAGCATGGCGCTGGAGCCGCGGATCAAGGCTGGCGTGGTGAGCTGTGGGGCGACGACATATGCGGCGGTGCTGGCGGCGGAGGTGATACACAACCACGGCTTCTACGTGCCGGGGATCCTGAAGTGGGGTGACATCCCGGAGGTGGTGTCGCTGGTGGCGCCCCGGCCGCTGCTGTTGCTGGCCGGGGAGCGGGACCCCATCTTCCCGGTCTCGGGGACGCGAGAGGTGGCGGCGCGGGCGAGGGCGCTGTATCGCCGGCTGGGCGTGGGGGAGGCGCTGGAGCTGTACGTCTCACCGGGGGCGCACGAGCTGACCGAGGAGATGAGGAGCCGGGCCTATCACTGGTTCGACCGGTGGCTGTAGGGGGGCCAAGTAGGGCGCTGCGTCCGGGGGGCCGGACGCAGCGCGGACCAGGGGCACGCAGAGGCGTGTCCGCGTTCTTTATGCCACATCGGAGGCGCTTTTCTCAATCGCGCGGCGGCGGTTCGACAGGGGGGCGGGGAAGTGCTACAATGCGCGTGAGGTCGGGCAAGTGCGGGCTGGACGCGCCAACCTGAAGGACGCCTCGCGCATCGTCATCAAGCTGGGCTCCCGCGTCGTGACCACCGATGAGGGCGCGGTAGACGAGGACCAGCTCCGCGAGCTGGCGGGCCAGATCGTCGAGCTGACCGCGGCGGGCAAGCAGGTGGTGCTGGTCACCTCGGGGGCGATCCGAGCTGGGAGCAAGCACCTCGGGATCGCGGACCAGCGCCTGGACCTGCCGGCCAGGCAGGCAGCGGCGGCAGTGGGCCAGATCGAGCTGATGTGGCGCTACCGGGAGATCTTCGGTCGCTTCGGCCAGCCCATCGCGCAGGTCCTGCTGACCCAGCTCGAGCTTAACGACTTCCGCCGCTATCTGCACCTGCGCAACACCCTGAACACCCTGCTGCGGGACTATCGGGTGGTGCCAGTGCTGAACGAGAACGACTCCGTCTCTGCCGAGGGGGTGCAGATTGGTGAGAACGATCGGCTCGCCGCGGTGGTCGCCTCCAAGCTCGAGGCCGACCTGCTGCTGTCGCTCTCCGATGTGGCCGGCTACTACAGCGGCGACCCGCGGCGCGATCCGGGGGCGCGGCTGATCCCGCTGGTGACTGAGGTGACGGCGGACATGGAGGAGGCGGCCGCCGGGGAGGCGGGCCCTGCGGGGCGCGGGGGGATGAGGACGAAGCTGGAGGCGGCGCGGCTAGCGATGGCGGCAGGGGTGGTGATGGTGATAGCGGACGGTCGGGAGCCGGGGGTGATCCGTCGGCTCATGGTTGGGGAGGAGGTAGGGACGCTGTTTGTGCCGGGGGCGGAGCGGATGCGCTTCCGCAAGCGCTGGATCGCCTACGCGGCGGTGCCCAGGGGCGCGCTGAGGGTGGACGAGGGGGCGGCGAGGGCGCTGCTGGAGGGCGGTAAGAGCTTGCTTCCGGTGGGCATCGTCGAGGTGGAGGGGGAGTTCGAGGCCGGGGACATGGTATCCGTGGTGTCGGAGGCGAACGGGCGGCGGCGGGAGATCGCCCGGGGGCTTGCGAACTACGGGTCGGCGGACCTGAGAAGGATTCAGGGATGTCGGTCGAAAGACATCCCGAGGGTGCTGGGGTACCGGGACTTCGAGGAGGCGATCCACCGGGACAACTTGGTGGTGATCTGAGGCGCTGAGGTGGAGCTGCCGCGGGGAGAGCGGATTTTGATGCGGGGCAATGAGGCCGTCGCGCAGGCGGCGATGGACGCCGGCTGTCGCGCGTTCTTCGGCTATCCGATCACGCCCCAGAACCAGATCCCGGACTACTTCGCCGCCCACATGCCGGAGGTGGGCGGGGTCTTCCTGCAGGCGGAGAGCGAGGTGGCGGCGATCAACATGGTCTACGGCGCGGCCGCCGCGGGGGTGCGGGCGATGACCGCCTCCTCGAGCCCGGGGATCAGCCTGAAGCAGGAGGGCATCTCCTACCTTGCCGAGTCGGAGCTTCCCTGCGTGATCGTGAACATCATGCGCGGCGGCTCGGGGCTGGGCAACATCGCGCCCGCGCAGGCGGACTACTTCCAGTCGGTGAAGGGCGGGGGGCATGGCGACTACCGGACCCTGGCGCTGGCGGGCTGGTCGGTGCAGGAGCTGTATGACCTGACGCGGGAGGCCTTCGAGCTGGCGGATCGCTATCGCAGCCCGGTGCTGGTGCTGGGCGACGCGCTCCTGGGGCAGATGATGGAGCCGATGGTGCTGCCACGAGAGGTGGTGGACCCGGCCTGCCTGCCCCCGAAGCCGTGGGCGACGACGGGGGCGCGGGGCCGGCCGCACAATGTGATCAACTCCCTCTACATCGAGCCGGAGAAGCTGGAGGAGGTGAACCTGCGGCTCCAGGCGCGCTACGAGGCGGCGAGCAAGGAGGTCCAGTACGCGGAGGAGGACCTGGAGGATGCCGAGCTGGCGCTGGTCGCTTATGGGACCGCGGCGCGGGTGAGCGTGAGCGCGGTGCGGGAGGCGCGGCGGGCGGGAC
>CAYLPT010000194.1:0-7345 GCA_964385645.1 uncultured bacterium | reverse complement strand
CTCCTGAGGACGAGGAGGGGCTGTTCGGGATGAACCATGCGTACTGCCAGCAGGAGCTGCTGGGGCTGAGCAGGGAGATCGGGCTGACGTGGTTCCGCGATTGGTCGCTGAAGTGGGATGAGGTGGAGCCGCGGAAGGGGGAGTTCACCTTCGAGGAGACGGACTACCAGATCGAGCGGGTGCTCAGGGAGGGGTTGAACGTGCTGGCCCTGCTGCCATTCCCGTCGGCGGGGTGGAGCTCGGCGGCGCCGGAGGGTTTCGAGTCGAGCGCGGGGCTGCCGGACCCGGCGGTCGCGTACCGGCCCCGCGATCCGGGGGAGTTCGCCGACTACGCGCGGGAGGTGGTCCGGCGGTACTCCGACCGGGTGCGGGTGTGGGAGATCCTGAACGAGCCGCTGTACACGGGCTATGCGCTGCCGCGGCAGGCCGGGCACACGGCGGAGGACTACGTGGCCCTGCTGCGGGCGGCCTATGCGGCGATCAAGGAGGTTGACCCGCAGGCCCTGGTGGTGGGCGGGATCGCGGCTGACCCGACGACGCTGCTGGAGGAGTTCATCGCGGCCGGAGGGCTGGAGTGGCTGGACGCATACAACATCCACATCTACCCGGTGCTGCAGCATCCGGAGCGGTATCTGGCGGAGCTGGAGCGGATGAACCAGATGCTGCGGGAGGCGGGCAGGACGGTGCCCATCTGGTTCACCGAGGGGGCCTACTACGGGGACGACGACCTGGCTACGGAGCCATACCAGCCGGGCGATCCGCTGCTGAGGCCCCTGGAGAGCGAGCTGTTGTGCGCCTCCTATCAGGCGCGGCTCAACATGATCCTGCTCTCGCAGAACGTGCGCAGGATCATCTATCACGCGGGGGCGGTGGGGCCGCTGAACGATGACTACCCGGGCGGGATCTTCTTCACCTGGGACGGCGCGCCCCGCAAGATGGTCGCCGCGCAGGCGGCGATGAGCCGGCTGCTGGGGCCGGACACCGAGTGCGTCGGCTCGCTATGGGAGCGGCCGCGCAGCTTCGCGTTCCGGTCCCGGGGCAGGACGGTGGTGGGGCTGTGGGATGAGGAGGGCGAGGGGCGGACGTTGGAGACGGCAGCCGCGGCGCCGGTCCAAGTGCTCGACCTGGTGGGGGCGCAGGTGGAGGAGGCGCGGGTGATGCTTGGGGAGACGCCCTATTACGTGGTGGTGGAGGGCGCGCCGGGGCTCGAGGAGCTGCGGTCGTGGGTGGGGGAGAGGGTGCGATAGGGCCGGGGGCACAGGGAGAGGCCGCAGCCTATCTGCCGCCGCGGGCGGCGGGCAGACGGGGCGTCTCCACCGAGGGGCGGCCGGTGCCTCGGGCCTTCAGGTTCGAGAACGCGCGGTCAGTCCGCCAGGTGGCGGACTGCCCTACCGATGGACGAAGGAGTCTCGCTTCTTCCAGGACGACGACGACACCGGGGCGCGGGTCATTCCCAGCGGAAGAGCCAGGCGGAGAGGGTGACGCCGACGATGAGGATGGCGGAGAGGATGGCGACCTCGGGGAGGTGGCGGCTCCAGGGCTCGCCGACCCAGAGGCCGCGCAGGAGCCGGACGACGTGGGTGAGGGGGAGCACGGAGGCCCAGCGGCGGATGGGGCCGGTCATCTGCTCCAGCGGGATGGTGGCGCCGGAGAGGAAGATCATGGGGTAGAAGATGATCATGCCGACGGCCTGAGCGGTGCGGGCGGTGGGGGCGGTGCCGGCGAGCAGGAAGCCGATGGAGAAGATGGAGAGGGAGCCGAGGGCGAAGGCGGCCGCGACAGAGAGGGGGTTGCCCTCGAAGCGCAGACCGAAGACGAGCCGGCCAGCGAGCATGAGCAGGCACATGCCGAGCCCGGTCATGAAGAGGAGGACGGCTATCTGGGCGCCGAGGATGGCATGGGGGCGCAGGGGGGTGAGGCGGAACCGGCGCAGGATGCCCCGCTCGCGGTAGGTGGAGACGTTGATGGCGAGAGAGAGGAAGCCGGTGGTGGCGATGATGAGGCCGGTCCAGGCGGGGACGGAGACGTCCACCATGCCGCGGCCGCCGAAGAAGTCGGAGGGCTCATTGCCGTAGACGGCGCCGAAGATGAGGAGCATCATGAGGGGGAAGAGGAGGGTGAGGAAGGCGAGCATGGGCTCGCGCAGGAACAGCTTGAGCTCGACCCAGGTGAGGCGCCAGAAGCCGCGCACGTCGGTGCCTCCTATTCTCGCATGGCCCGGCCGGTGAGGGAGAGGAAGACGTCCTCGAGGGTGGGCTGCTCGGTGTGGAAGTCGCGGAAGCGGAAGCCGTTGGCGCTCAGGGCGTTGACCACCTCGACGACGAGGCCCTCGCCATGCCCGTGGACGGTGACGCGGTCGCCGAGGGCCTCGAGGCGGGAGACGGCGGGGAGAGCGCGCAGGGGGGCGGGATCGAAGTCGGGCCCGGCGCTGAAGACGACGCGGACCTCGCCGCCCAGGCTGTGGATGAGGTTGGCAGGGGTGTCGAGGGCGACGATGCGGCCGTGGTCCATGATGAGGACGCGGTCGCAGAGCCGCTCGGCCTCCTCCATGTAGTGGGTGGTGAGAAAGACCGTCTTGCCGCGGCGGCGGATGTCGGCGACGAGGTCCCACATGGCGCGGCGGGCCTGGGGGTCGAGGCCGGTGGTCAGCTCGTCCAGGAACACCACCTCCGGGTCGTTGACGAGGGCGAGGGCGATGAAGAGCCGCTGCTTTTGGCCCCCGGAGAGCTTGGCGAAGGGCGTATTGCGGGACTCGGCGAGGCCGAGCTGCGCCAGGAGCTCTTCCCAGTCGGCGGGGCGGGGGTAGCAGCGGGCGAACAGGTCCAGCGCCTCCCACACCTTGATGCGGTCGGCGAGGGCGGATTCCTGGAGCTGGATGCCGGTGCGATGACGGAGGGCGGCGCTATCGCGGTGGGGATCGAGGCCGAGCACGCGGACCAGGCCGGTGTCGGGCCGGCGCAGCCCCTCGATGCACTCGATGGTGGTGGTCTTGCCGGCGCCGTTCGGGCCCACCAGGCCGAAGATCTCCCCCTCCCCCACCCCGAAGGAGACGCCGTCCACGGCGACCAGGGGGCCATAGGCCTTGCGCAGGCCCTCGACCTGGATGACTGGGTTGGTCTGCATGGGCGTCTCCTGGCCCCGGCTGGCACGGGGGGCTACGGGGCGGTCGCCGGCGGCACCTCCCAGAGGCTGACTTGCTGGACGAAGCCGGCGATGGGCACCTCCTGGGCGACGCCGCCGAAGCTCATCTCCATCCGACAGGGCAAGGGGCCCCACAGGTCCATAGCGAGGACGCGCCCATTCACGAGGGAGGCGGCGAGCTGGCCGCGGAAGTACTCGATGCCGTGCATGTTCATGGCAAACTCGGGGGTCTCCACCTCCTGGGTGACCTCGTTGCCTTCGCCGGAGAACCAGATGAGGACCGCGGGCTCGCCGCGCCAGCGGGTGAGCCCGGCGATGCTGACCTGCATTTCGCCGAGCTGGTAGCGGCCCACCGCGCCATCCCCCTCCCCCACGCGGGTGATGTCCCAGGGCTCCCATTGGGAGTGGCGGAAGGTGTCGCCGATGCGGGGGCTGGGGCCGAGCTCGCTGCGGGCGGCGAGGACGAGGGCCTCGGCGCCCATGGCGTCCATAGTAAGGACCTTGAGCAAGTAGCCGGTCAGCTCGCCGCCGGCGGAGGAAAAGTCGGCCTCCGGATTGACGTAGTCAAAGGTGTCGGGGGAGAAGTCGAAGGCGATGCCCTCCCCGAGGGGGATGTCCTGGGGGGTGGGGTAATCGCCTGGGCCCAGGCCCTGGCCGGCGGCGAAGCGCTCCCAGGTGCAGCGCTCGCGCCACAGGCCGGGCTGGACCTCCTCAACCAGGACGCGGTGGAGCTGGGCCTCGGTGACCATGCGGTTGAGGACGCGGCCCTCCCGATCTACCTGGAGGTTGATGCGGCGGACCTGGTAGCGACGCTGCTCGCCCGGCTGGCCCTTGCGGGTGAGGTCGAGGGGCCGGTTGAGGGCCTCCGCCCAGGCGGTGTCGGCGACGGGCTCGCCGTCCCAGGGCAGCACCTGCCAGGGGCCCCAGACGTTGGAGCGGGGCGGGCCCGCGGGGCCGGTGTCGGCGGCGAGGGCGGCCGTGAGGCCGGTGAGGAGCAGGGCAACGGCGGCGAGGGCGGAGAGGCGGTTCATCGTCGTCTCCTTGACGGCGGGGGTGTACTTGCAGCCCGCGGGCGGGCGGCGCGGCGGGTGCGCTGGATCTCGGCGGCGGCGGCCTCGGTCCACTCGAGCTCGCTGCGGAAGCCGCGGATGCCATGCTCGAGGGCGAGGCGGCCGTGGAGCTGGCCGCTGGCGGCGGTCGGGGCGCGATATGTCTCAAGCTCATCGAGGTAGGACCGGAGTGCGGCGCGGTAGGTGTCGAGGTAGGCGAGGGCTTCCTCGGTGGAGAGGCGGCCCTCGGCGAGGGCGAAGCGGAGGATGGGGGCGCCGGAGCCGCGGATGAGCTCCTCGCGGGTGACGGGCTGGCGGAGCCAGGCGTGCAGCGCGCGTTCGCCGGCCGGGGTGAGGGAGTAGACGCGGCGGGGTCGGGCCTCGGTGGCGTTGTCAAGGCGAGCGCGGAGCAGGCCCCGGCGGGCGAGACGGCGGAGGGCCGGGTAGATGGCGCCGGGGCTGGCGCTGAAGTGGGCGAGCGGGGTGGTCGCGAAGAGCTTGTGGAGGTCGTAGCCGGCCATGGGGCTGAGGCCGACGGTGCCGAGGAGGGCGTATTCGAGGATGGTGAGGGCGGCCTGGGGCACTGGGCCTTCCTATATCGCCGGGTAATATTACGAAGCGTAATAGTGTATAGCACACGTTGGGCGGGATGTCAAGGGGGCGGGGGCCGGGCCTGCAGAACAGAGCGGCCTGGGCCCGGAAGGCGTGAGACCTGGGGCAGGAGACATGCTCCCGCCCTACGGGGAGGAGACGCGGTGAGGGCCTCGACTCTCGTCGAGGCCCCGCTGGTCACAGCTTACGGCGTCAAGGCGGCCCTAGAGGGGTCGCACCTTGATGGCTCTCGGGCCCTTGTCGCCCGCGCCGATCTCGAGCTCGACCTCCTGCCCCTCACGGAGGGAGCGGAAGCCCTGGCCCTCGATGGCCGAGTGATGCACGAAGACATCACCCTGGGCGGTCTCGATGAACCCGTAGCCCTTGGCGTCGCTGAACCACTTGACTTTGCCGGTGGTCACGAGCCGATCTCCTTTCTGAAAGCCTTGCTGCGTCGGAGATCGGCCGACGTACGAAACGCGTTCCTCACCCCGAAGTTCATCGGCTTTCGATGTTCACGCGCCATAAGCGCTAGGCTATAGTACCCCAGGAAGCCGGTTTCGTCAAGGGCCCCCGGGGGCCGGAGGCGGAGTTGGGGGGTGGCGAGAGGGCTCGTGCTCCCGGCGCCAGCGGGCCGCGAACTCCGCCACGGCCTGCTGCCAGGGCGGCAGCTCCAGGCCGTAGACACGGCGCAGCTTGCCGGGGTCGAGGGCGCTGTTGGCGGGGCGACGGGCGGGGGTGGGGTAGTCGCAGGTGGTGACGGGCGTGACCTGGGCGGGCAGGCCCGCCTCCCGGAGCACCTGAACGGCGAGGTCGTACCAGGTGCAGGCGCCCGAGTTGGCCACATGGTAGGCGCCGTAATGGGGCTGCTCGACGATGGCGCAGATGGCCTGGGCCAGGTGCGCGGTGTAGGTTGGGGAGCCGATCTGGTCGTTGACGACGCGCAGGGGCTGGCCGGCGCGGGCGCGCGCCAGGATGGTGCGGGGGAAGCAGGGGCCGTGGTGGCCAAAGAGCCAGGCGGTGCGGAGCAGGAAGTGGTTGGGCAGGGTCTCGCGGACGGCCAGCTCGCCGGCGAGCTTGGAGGCGCCGTAGACGCCGAGGGGGTGGGGTGGGTCGTCCTCGGTGTACGGGCCGGCCTTCTCGCCGTCGAAGACGTAGTCCGTGCTCATGTGGACGAGGGCGGCGCCGACGACGGCGGCGGCGCGGGCGACGTTGGCGGCGCCGTCGCGGTTGACGCGGAAGGCGAGGTCGGGCTCGGCCTCGGCGCGGTCCACCGCTGTGTAGGCGGCGCAGTTGACGATGAGCCTGGGCTGGCACTCCGCGACGAAGCGGCGGACGGCGTCCGGCTCGGTGATGTCGCACTCCTCGATGTCTGCGGCGAGAACCTGCCAGCCCGCGGCGGCGAGGGCGGGGCAGAGCTCCGCCCCCAGCAGACCCCTGGCGCCGGTGACCAGGGCGCGGCGACGTGGGGTTTGTTCAGCCATCGGCAGGGGCGGCGCGGGAGCGGGTCACCGGGCCTGATAGGTCCGCCGGTAGTAGTCGCGGAAGGCGCCGTCCTTGATGGGCCGCCACCAGCGCTCGTTCTCCCGGTACCAGGCGACTGTGCGGGGGAGGCCCTGCTCGAGGGTGACCTGGGGCCGCCAGCCGAGGCGGTGGGCCTTCTCGCTGTTGATGGAGTAACGGCGGTCGTGCCCGGGGCGGTCAGGCACGAAGGTGATCAGGTCCTCGCCCTTGCCGAGGAGGGCGAGGAGCCGGCGGGCTATCTGGAGGTTGGCCAGCTCCTGGCCGGCGCCGAGGTTGTAGGCCTGCCCGGGCTCGCCGCGGCGCAGCACGAGGTCAATGCCGGCGCAGTGGTCCTCGACGTAGAGCCAGTCGCGGACGTTGAGGCCGTCGCCATAGAGGGGAAGGGGGAGGTCGTCGAGGGCGTTGGTGATGAAGAGGGGCACGAGTTTCTCGGGATACTGGTTGGGGCCGTAGGTGTTGGAGCCCCGGGTGATGAGAATCTGGTAGCCGTAGGTGCGCGCGTAGGCGCGGGCGAGCAGCTCGCCGCCGGCCTTGCTGGCGGAGTAGGGGCTGGAGGGGTCGAAGGGGTCGTCCTCGGTGAAGGAGCCGGTCTCGCGACTGCCATACACCTCGTCCGTGGAGACGTGCAGGAAGCGGCCGACGCCCTCCCGCCGGGCCGCCTCGAGCAGCACGTAGAGTCCCCTGACGTCGGTGTCAATGAAGGCGCCGGCGTGCTGGATGCTGCGGTCCACGTGGGTCTCGGCGGCGAAGTTCACCACCGCCTCCACGCCGGAGATGACCTCGGCGACGGCGCGCTCGTCGCAGATGTCGCCCTTGACAAAACGGTAGCGAGGGTGGTCGGCGATGTCGGCGAGGTTCTCCAGGTTGCCCGCGTACGTGAGCTTGTCGAGGTTGACGACCGCATCCTCGGGGTGGCGCTGGAGCACGTACCGCACATAGTGGGAGCCGATGAAGCCGGCTCCTCCAGTGACCAGGATCCTCACGGGGTGTCTCCGCGGTTCGGAGATGTGCCAGAGGGTGATTCTGCGCGGTGGGGGTGG
>CAYLPT010000193.1:0-5999 GCA_964385645.1 uncultured bacterium | reverse complement strand
TTCCTGGCGTTGGCGGTGGCGGTGCTGGCGATCGCGGTGGCGCTGTTCGTGGGCGTCCGGTCGCTGCCAAGGACGGCGGAGAGCGCGCCGCCGCCGGAGGTCGCCGAGGAGGTCGAGCCGGAGACGCCCGCGGCGCCGGAGGCGGAGGCCGAGAGCACCAGGGACCCGTTCCGGTCGGCTCGGCAGCGAGAGGCGGCGGAAGCGCCGACGACCCGGGGTGAGCCGCTGCGACTGGTGGGGATTGTGCAGGGCGCGGAGCCGCTGGCGGTGGTGCGTCGCGGCGAGCGGAGCTACTACGTGAAGGTGGGGCAGCGGGCGGCGGGGTACACGGTGATGCAGATCGGGGCGAACCACGCGGTGCTGGCGCGAGGAGACGACCGGGTGAGGCTGAGCCTGCACGAGGAGGCGGGGGAGAGCGAGTAGGGGAGGGGGAGGGCGAACTGGCGCGCAAGCGAGGCGACGACATGTCCCAGGGCGACGACTTCCCCGTGATCTACGCCAACGTCGCGCGGATCACCCATGTGGCGCTGGAGTTCCTGCTGGACTTCCGGCGGCTCGGGCCTGAGGCCCGCCAGGTCGAGTCGGCCCCCACCCTGGTGAGGGTGGTGCTGCACCCGGTGGTGGCGAAGGCGCTGCGCGACGCGCTGGTCGAAAACGTGCGCCGCTACGAGGAGCAGTTCGGGGAGATCCCCGCGATGCCGAAAGGGGAGGGTGGGTCGTCGGTCCACTGACGCCCCGCACAGGAGGGCGCGAGCCCATGCCCAACGAACCACAGAAGGAGCGCCGCCGGCAGCGGGTCTGCCCGAGCTGCGGCGCCAGCAGCATGATCCGGGGCTGCCGCGTGCCCGGCGTGCAGCTCCAGATCGTCAAGCAGGGCGGCGAGCCCATCAGCGGCCTCATACCCCTGTACTCGGACGTGTGCGTGGAATGCGGGCTCACCAGCTTCTACGCCCGCCGAGGCGAGGTCACCGGGCAGGTCGGCGACCTCAACGCCGGAGAGACCAAGCGGCGATGATGCGCCTCCTCCCCCCCTGGGCCTGGCTCCTGTTGCTCGCCATCCTGTTCGTGCTCGGCCTGTTCTGGGCCAGGGCCACCGCGCCTGACCTCAGTGAGCCGATCAACCCGCTCGACGACGCGCGCAAGGCGCTCCTGCAGGTGTACGGCTTCGATCTGGACCTGGTGAGCGGCCCGGACGGCGGGCTTCTGGT
The DNA here is from genome assembly GCA_964385645.1 of uncultured bacterium. Taxonomy (GTDB): domain Bacteria; phylum Armatimonadota; class Hebobacteria; order Hebobacterales; family Hebobacteraceae; genus CAYLPT01. Next base: position 4,791 of record CAYLPT010000193.1, on the reverse strand, counting down.
CCGGGCGGTGACCCCTGGCGGCTCGGCCGAGAGAAGGGGAATACGGCCCGGCGACCGCATTATGGCGGTCGGCGACCGCTCCGTCTGGCACACCCAGCAGCTCGCCGAGCTCCTGAACCAGGTCGCCTCCCGCGGCTACCCCTTCACGATCATGGTCGCTCGGGGCGAGACCTACTTCGGGGTCCCCTACGGCGCCGGGCTGCCCCCGGAGGCGGGTAGGCCTCCGGGGGACCAGGCCGCTGAGTAGGCTGGAGGATGCGCTCGGCTGCTCTCGTCTACACGCCCCGGTTCGCCTCCTACGACCTCGGGCCATCCCATCCCCTCCGGCCCCAGCGCGTCAAGCGGACCTACGAGCTGATCCGCGCCTGCGGCCTCCTGGAGGGAGGCCGCGCCCGCGTCGAGCGGCCCGCGCCCGCCGGCGATGACCTCCTCGCCCTTGTACACGCCCCGGAGTACATCGAGGCCGTCCGCGCCCCGGGCGAGGGCCGGCCGGTCCGTCGGCCCTTCGGGTTCGGGCTGGGCACCGTGGACAACCCTATTGTGGGCAATATGTTCGAGGCCGCGGCGTTGGTCGTCGGCGGGTCCGTGCTGGCCGCCGACCTGGTCATGGACGGCAAGGTCTCGGCCGCCTTCAACCCCTCCGGCGGCCTTCACCACGCCCACCGGGCCAGGGCGGCCGGCTTCTGCATCTTCAACGACGCCGCAATCGCCATCGCGCACATCGCCAACCGGGGCGGCGAGGGCGTGCGCATCGCCTACGTGGACATTGACGCCCACCACGGCGACGGCGTCCAGGAGGCCTTCTACGACCGCCGAGACGTGCTCACCATCTCCGTGCACGAGTCGGGGCGCTACCTGTTCCCCGGCACCGGGGGCGTGGATGAGATCGGCGAGGGGGAGGGTGAGGGATTCTCGGTGAACCTGCCCCTCTCGCCCCACACCGGCGATGAGGTGTACCTCTGGGCCTTCCGCGAGGTCGTGGGTCCGCTCCTGGACGCCTTCGAGCCCGACTTCGTGGTCAGCCAGCTCGGTGTGGACACCCACTATCGCGATCCGCTCACCCACATGTGCCTCACCACCCGCGGCTACGCCGCGGTGGTGGCCGAGATCGCCCCTCGCGCCGAGCGCTGGATCGCCCTCGGCGGAGGGGGCTACGACATCACCGTGGCGCCTCGCGCCTGGACCCTCGCCTTCGCTCACATGCTCGAGGCGGAAGCGCCCGAGCACATACCCGAGTCCCAGGCCGATCACTACCGCTGCGAGGTCGGCGCCGGCGAGCCGGTCCCCCTCCACGACGCGGGCGCGCCCGCGGTGGACGAGGACTGGGCGAGGATCGCCCGGGAGGTCGCGGAGGAGGTAGTGGAGGAGGTCAAGCGTTTGGTCTTTCCGCACCACGGCATCCGGGCCTAGGCGGCGCCCGGCGCTCGGGCTGCGTTGACCGGGGCCAGCCGCGCTGGTATACTGGAAGCCGCGGGCCGCTCGCACAGGGCGGCTCGCTTGCTGTCCAGGGAGCCGAGCCGGTGGCCGATCGGGTGTACGTGTTCTTCGACGTGGACGACACGCTTATCGAGTGGAAGGCGAGCTGGCGCGACGCTTTCGCGGTGGCGGCCGGGCGAGTGGGCGTAACGGTCAGCCGGGAGCGCGCCTGGCAGGTGCTGGAGGAGGCCTTCCGGGGCTGCTACGCGGAGCACATCGAGCGCCATGCCCCCCAGGGCGAGGTGGAGGCCTTCTGGCGGGACTACGATGGGGAGATCCTCCGCCGCCTGGGCGTGCGGGACCGGCTCGACGAGGCGGTGGACTACGTGCTTGCGACACTGGGCGCGCCTGGCGCCATGGGCCTCTACCCCGAGGTGCCCGACGTGCTGGAGGCCCTCTCCCGCGCCGGGGCGAAGCTGGGCATCGTCACCGGCCGGCCCGCCGCCCTGCCCGACCTCGAGCGGCTGGGTGTGGCGCGGTGGTTTGACCCGGTGATAGACGCCTTCGCCGCGGGCAGCCCCAAGAGCGCCGGGCACATGTTTCGGCTTGCCGCCGAGGCGGCGGCCGCCGAGGGCCGGCGGGCCTGGCATGTGGGGGACAGCTACGAGGACGACGTGCTCGGCGCGCGGGCGGCCGGCCTGCAGCCCGTGCTCTTGGACCGCCGGGGCGAGCGGCCGGAGGCCGACTGCTTGCGGGTGGGGTCGCTCGGTGAGGTGATTGAGCTCATAGCCGGACACGCAGGCGCCAGGGAGGGCTTCCCGGTATGACGCACCGTGAGCGCTGGGTGCGCACCATGCACTTCCAGCCGGTTGACCACGTTCCTGACGAGGAGTTCGGTTGGTGGGAGAACACCCTCACCGTCTGGCACGAGCAGGGCCTGCCCCGGGAGATAGACACCCTCCCCAAGGGCGATCTCTACTTCGGCTTCGCGCCCCGCGGCGCCGTGCCCGTCCACCAGGGCCTGCTGCCGGGCTTCGAGCGCAAGGTGCTCGGGCGCCGAGGCGACCGCGTGCTCATCCAGGATGAGCACGGCGCCACCTGCGAGGTGCACTCCTCTGGCCAGGACTCGGTGCCCCACTTCCTGGACTTCGCGCTCAAGGATCGCGCAGCCTGGGAGGCGGAGTTCAAGCCCCGGCTCGACCCCGACGACCCGAGGCGGCTCCCAGGGGGCGAGCGTTGGGAGCGGCTCAAGGCCGACTACGCCAGGCGCGATTACCCCCTGGGAATCGGCATCGGCAGCCTGTACGGCTGGATGCGGGACTGGATGGGCTTCGAGCGGGCGGCGATGATGATCTACGACGACCCTGGGCTGGTCGAGGAGATAATGGAGCAGATCACTCAGGTGGTGCTGCGGACCATCGAGTGGGTCGGCCCCCAGGTTGAGCTCGACTTCGGGGCCGGCTGGGAGGACATGTGCTACAACGCCGGCCCGATGATCTCGCCGGCCGACTTCGCGCGGCTGATGGTGCCGCGGTACCGGCGGATCACGGAGCTGCTCAAGCGCCACGGCTGCGACGTCGTCTACACCGACTGCGACGGCAACATCCTCCAGCTCGTGCCCCTCTGGCTGGAGGCCGGCGTGAACTGCATGTTCCCCGTGGAGGTCGCCGCGGGCAGCGACCCGATCGCGCTGCGGGACCGCTATGGCAAGGCGGTGCTCCTGCTGGGCGGGGTGAACAAGCGGGCCCTGATCGAGGGCAGGGAGGCGATCCGCAAGGAGCTAAAGCGGATCGAGCCCTATGTGAAGGAGGGCGGCTGGATCCCCCATGTTGACCACCGGGTGCCGCCGGACGTGACCCTCGAGAACTACCGCTACTACCTGGCGATGAAGCGCGACCTCTTCGCGATCCCCGAGCCGCCCCCGTGGGAGGAGCGCCGGCCGGCCGAGTGGGGAAGCCCAAGTGAAGCCTGAGCCGGCCGGCAACCTGGTCGAGGTGCGGTCGGCCGGGGGAGTCGTCCTGCGCCGCCGGCAGGGAGGTCTCGAGGCGGCGCTGATGCTGTCGCACCACGGCGCCTGGGTGCTCCCGAAGGGGCGCATCGAGCCCGGCGAGGAGCCGGAGCAGGCGGCGCGGCGGGAGGTGGCGGAGGAGGTGGGTCTGACGGGGCTCGCGCTGCGGGGGGCGCTGGGCGAGACCGAGCATGAGTTCGCCGGCGAGGGCGTTCGGTACCACAAGCGGGTCGCCTGGTTCCTGTACGAGGCCGGCGCGGAGGACGAGGTGCGGCCGGCGCCCGAGCACGGGTCGCTGGACTGCGGCTGGCTGCCGGTGGCGCGGGCGCTGGAGCTCCTCTCACACGAGCAACACCGGCGGGTGCTGCGGCAGGCTGCGAGTCGCCTGGCGCAGAGCAGGGCGGCCGGGCGGTGAACGCTCCCCTGGGCTGGTTTGACAACCGCGTCCCCTGGCCGGTATACTCTGCCCCTGCGCGTGCAGGGCAGTTTGCGGCAGCTCGGGCGACAGGCATGCGCGCATGTTCAGTGCTCTGAGCACCAGGCTGCAGGAGATACTGCGGGGCCTCCGCGGCAGAGGCCGCCTCTCCGAGGAGGATGTCGCCGCGGCCTGCCGCGAGATCAGGCTGGCCCTGCTCGAGGCCGACGTCAACTTCCGGGTGGTGCGCGACTTCGTGGCGCGGGTGCGGGAGAAGGCGGTCGGGCGGGAGGTGATGGAGAGCCTCACGCCCGGCCAGCAGGTCGTCAAGATCGTCCGGGACGAGCTGACCGCACTCCTGGGATCGGAGGCCGCCGCGCTCGAGCTGCCCGCGGGCAGCCCGGTGGTGCTCATGGTCGGGCTCCAGGGCGGCGGCAAGACCACCACCGCCGGCAAGCTGGCGCGCAAGCTCTCCCGGGAGGGCCGGCGGCCCCTGCTGGTCGCCACCGACCTGCGCCGGGCGGCGGCCGTGGAGCAGCTGCGCGTGGTGGGGCGGCAGGCTGGCGTCGAGGTCTTCGAGGGCGAGGGCAAGGAGGCGGTCGCGGTCGCTCAGCAGGCCCTGGAGCACGCCCGGCGGCGGAGCCTGGGCCCGGTGATCGTGGACACCGCCGGGCGGACGCACGTGGACGAGCCGCTGATGGCCGAGCTGGCGGAGATGAAGGCCGCCCTCTCGCCGAGCGAGGTGTTGCTGGTGCTCGATGCCATGACCGGCCAGGACGCGGTCAACGTGGCCGGCGAGTTCCACCGGGTGGTGGGGATCACGGGGCTGGTGTTGACGAAGCTGGACGGCGACGCCCGGGGCGGCGCGGCGCTCTCTGTGAGAGAGGTGACGGGCCGGCCGATCAAGCTGGTGGGGGTGGGGGAGGGGCTGGACGCGCTGGAGGTGTTCCAT
>CAYLPT010000192.1:0-4078 GCA_964385645.1 uncultured bacterium | reverse complement strand
CTCGGACGCCGGTTGGCAGCGATGGGGCTGCACACCGTCTGCCAGAGCGCACGCTGCCCCAACCTCGGCGAGTGCTTCGCCCGGGGCACCGCCACCTTCCTTCTGTTGGGCGATGTGTGCACCCGCGACTGCCGCTTCTGCGCCGTGGCTCACGGCCGACCTGCTCCACCTGATGGCGACGAGCCCGCCCGCCTCGCCCGGGCCGCCTCTATGCTCGGGCTGCGCCACGTGGTCCTCACCTCCGTCACCCGCGATGACCTGCCCGACGGTGGCGCCGGCCACTTCAGCGCCGCCATCGCCGCCCTCCGCGCCGCGCTCCCCGGGGCCACCGTCGAGGTGCTGGTCCCTGACTTCCAGGGGAGCGCCGCAGCCCTGGAGCTCCTGCTGCGCGCGCGGCCCGATGTCCTCAACCACAACGTGGAGACCGTGCCCCGGCTCTACCCCGAGGTCCGACCCCAGGCCGACTACCGCCGCTCGCTCAACCTCCTCGTCCGGGCCGGCCGGGCCGCGCCGGGCCTGCTCACCAAGAGCGGCCTCATGGTGGGGCTCGGCGAGCGGCGCGAGGAGGTCCTCGACGTGCTGCGCGACCTGCAGGCGGCCGGCGTCGGCGCGGTGACCATCGGGCAGTACCTCCAGCCTACCCGCGGGCACCTGTCGGTGCAGGAGTACCTCGCCCCCGAGGCGTTCGCCGACTACGCCCGGGCGGCCCGCGAGATCGGTCTCGGCCACGTTCTCAGCGGCCCGCTCGTCCGCAGCTCCTATCACGCCGCCGACCTGCTGCCCAGGCGCTGTGTGCCCAGCGCAGAATAGGGTATATGCTTGTCATGGGGCGCGCCCCGGCGGCGGCCCCGGAGCAGAGCCGACGATGCGCCGACTAGCCAAGCTCCTGCCATACCTCGCCGTGCTCGGCCTCTTGCTCATCGCCGTCCTCGTGGTGTTGCGCTACGGGCCGCTCGCGGATCATCTGCGCAACGCTATCGCCGTCGAGCTGTCCCGCGAACTCGAGCGCCCCGTGCACATCAGCCGCGCCTCCTTCAGCCTCACCGGCCGCGTTGTGCTCCGCGATATGCTGGTGCGCGACCACGACGGCAGCGCCATGCTCACCGTTCCTCAGGCCACCGTCCGCCTTGGCCGGCCCGGGGGCCGCCTCCCCTTCCTGTCCGCCCCCACCGAGGTGCGCGACATCACCCTCCTGCGCCCAAGCGCCACCCTGACCCGCGCCGCCGATGGCGAGTGGAGCATCTCCGACCTGATCGCGCGGGAGCCACAACGGCCCCCGCGTTTCCGCGGCCAGGTGGTGGTGCGCGAGGGGCGGCTCACCATCGTGGACCACAGCGTCGGCGCCACCACCAGGCTGGACAGCCTTGATCTCAGCGTCAGCTACCCGCGGCCCGGCCGCGCCGTCTTCCGGGCGAGCGCGGTCGGCGAGGACGGGGCCTTCGATAGCCTCACCGTACGCGGACACTCCGAGGGCGGCGGCGCGGTGGTCTCCGGCCGGGTGTCGAACCTGGACCTCGTTTACGGCATGGAGCGGCTGCCCGACTTCGGCGTGCTCTCGATCTCCGCCGGCCGCGCCGACCTCGAGGGGCGCCTGACCCTGGGCCAGGGGAGCGAGAGCGCGGTCAGCTACGACCTCGAGGGCGAGGTCAGAGACGCCGAGGTCAGCTTCCCCTGGCTCCGCCGGCCGGCCCAGGGCGTGAGCGGGCGGCTCGAGCTAGCCGGTGGTGAGCTCCGGCTCATCGGCCTCCGCGGCTCTGTCGCCGATGCGCCCGTCGAGGTCTCGGGCGCCATCCGCAACCTGCCGGAGGCCGACCTCGACATCGAGGTCTCGGCCACCGGCATCCGCTACCCGCAGATCCAGGCCCTCTTCCCCAGGCTCGCGCTGCCCGCCGGCCTGCTCCTGCCCAGCCCCCTCCGCATCACCGCGCGCGTGAGCGGGGCGGCCTCCGATCCCGTCGTAGAGGGCCAGGCCGCCGTCCGCGTCGTGCGCTTCCGGCTCGTGCCCTGGCATGACGTCGTGGGCCGGTTCCGCTACTCACAGGGGCAGCTCAGGATCACCGGCCTGCGGGCAACCGGCAGCCCGCGCCGGATCGAGGCCGACCTCGTTCTCGACCTGACCAAGGACCCCCTCCACACTGAGGCCTCCGTCCACCTGACCGAGGTGCCGCTGGAGCTCCTGGCCCAGATGGCGGGCCTCCACCTGCCAGGGGTGCACGGCCTCGCCACCATCACCGCCCGGGTGGAGGCCAGGCACGCGGCCCCCACTGTACGCGGCCGGGCGGTCATCCGGGAGGCCAGCGTGGCGGGAGTCCCCCTGGGCGAGCTGTCAGCCGACTTCCTGTACTCAGACCAGTCCCTCTCTGTCTCCAATGGCGCTGTGTCGGGTCCCACCGCCCGGGGCTCGTTCGCCGGCGCCGTCGAGCTGCCCGCCCACTACCGCGCGGAGGCCGACCTCTCCACGGTGGATCTCTCGGCCCTCGGCCGCGCGCTCGGCTGGCCGACCCTCACCGGCGCGGTCCCCGCCGCCGTCCGCGCCTCCGGCGACCTGCGCACCACCAGCGCCGCCGCCTCCCTCACCCTCGGCGAAGGCGAGGTGCTCGGGCGCGCGCTCGGTGAGCTCCGCGCCGAGGTGGCCCTATCTCCCACCACGCTCCAGGTGTCCGATCTGATCCTGCATCTTGGCGGCGGCGAGTACCGCGGCGCCCTGCAGGCCGCCAACTGGCGCGGGGAGCCGGCGCGGGTGGGCCTCGAGGGCCGCTTCAGCGTCGCGCACGGCTCCCCCGCCGACTGGCTGGAGGGCGAGTACGCCCACCTGCTCGAACACATCACCGTCTCCGGCGACGCCGTGGCGATCGGCGGCACCCTCGCCGACCCGATTCTCGCCGTGGACCTGGCGCTGCACACCCCCTCTGCCCTCCACACCGGCCGCCTCCGGGCCCACTACCAGGGCGGCCGCCTGGTGCTGCAGGACGTGCACCTCCATGACCAGCACACCTATCTGTTCGCCACCGGCGACTACTCCGCCCCCGACGGCCTCGACATCACCATCATCGGCCGGCCCATCGCCCTCGAGACCTTCGCCCCCGCGCTCCGCGCCCTGCCCGGCCTCGAGCTCTCCGGCGCCCTCGACCTCCAGGCCCGCCTCACCGGCCAGCCCGCCGATCCGAGGGCCGGGTTCCATCTCCGGTCCACGTCGCTCGTGCTCAACCAGGCGCCCGTCTCCCTCTTCCAGGTCGCCGGCCGGCTGGAGGGCGGCGAGGTCACGCTCGAGGACGGCCTGCTCGAGATCGCAGACGGCCGCGTCCCCTTCTCGGGCCACCTCAGCCTGCCGCTCTCCGACATCGAGGCCCGCGCGCGGCTTGGCGAGCTCGACCTCACGACCCTCGCGCTGATCGGATACCGCGCCCTCGTCAACCTGCACGAAGCCGGCGTCCCCGTTCCCCACCTCGAGGCCTACTGGGCCATCCCCTGGCCGCTGCGGGGCCGCCTTAGCGGCGACCTCGACCTCAGCCGCCGCGGGAGCCGGCCGCCCGAGCTGCGCGCCGGCTTCGCGGTGAGGGACCTCTACTTCTCCCGCGAGCACATCAGCAGCCTCGAGGGCGACATCTCAATCTCGCCCCAGCGCCTCCAGATCCACCACCTCCAGGCCATCCACCAGGCCGCCACGGTATCCCTCAACGGCCGCTTCGGCCCGCGCGGCGAGGTCGAGCTGTCCGTCGCCACGGACAACCTCGATCTCTCACTGCTGGGACCCTGGCTCGCCTACGCCGGCCTCGCGAACGACACCCGGCTTGCCGGCCGCGCCGCGATCAACTTCGATATCACGGGCACCACGGCCCATCCCATCCTCGAGCGGGGCGACCTCTTCATAGAGCACGCCCGCCTTGGGCCCCTCGCCCTGGAGAACATCACCGCCGGCCCCATCCGCGTGGAGGAGGGCGCCCTCGCCATCGAGCGCTTTCACCTGCTTGGCTACGAGCCCACGGAGACGCCCCAGGAGCCCCTGAGGGCGACGGGCACGCTCTCGGTCCCCCTTCGCCCAAGCCTCCTCGCCCGCCCCGCCGGTCAGCTCCACCTC
>CAYLPT010000191.1:0-34587 GCA_964385645.1 uncultured bacterium | reverse complement strand
GGGCGGGGGTGTGTTAGAGTGATCGGCGGCTGTCGGCGCCGGCGGCGGGGTGCTGCGGCCTCGGGCTTCAGCCTCGCTTCTCCAGAGCCTGCGCGCGGGAGAGGGCCGCGGGCAAGGAGGGCCCCCACGAATGCCGGAATGGCTCCAGTCGCAGACCCTCAGAAACGCCCTCGTGAGCATCGCGATCGTCGCCGCGGCGGCGGTGGCGGCGGCGCTGGTGCGCGTTATCCTCTGCTTCGTGCTGCGGCTGCTGACGGTGCGCAGCAGGAGCGACCTGGATGAGCGGATCATCCGGGCGCTGCACCGGCCTGCGGGGTGGGCGATCGTGCTGGGGGGGCTGTACCTGGCGCTGATCCGGCTGGAGATCTGGAGCACAGGACAGGCGAAGTTCATCGCCGAGGCGGCAGGGGTGGGGGCGATCCTGCTGGGGGTGCACGCGGCGCTGCGGGTGTTCAACACGGCCGCGCAGTGGTACACGGAGGCGGCCGCGGAGCGCTCAACCCGGCCGCGGGAGGTGCAGGCGCAGGCGCTGGTGGGGCGCAAGGTGGTGAGCATCCTCATCCTGCTGATGGGGATCCTCATCGTGCTGCGGCACCTGGGGATCGAGATCGGGCCGCTGCTGGCGGGCCTGGGCCTGGGCGGGCTGGCGGTGGCGCTGGCGCTGCAGGACACGCTGTCCAACCTCTTCGCAGGCATCTACATGATGGTGGACCGGCCGGTGACGGTGGGCGACTTCATCAAGCTGGAGTCGGGCGAGGAGGGCTTCGTCGAGGAGATCGGGTGGCGCAACACCAAGGTGCGGATGTTCGCGAACAACATCGTCATCATCCCCAACGCCAAGCTCTCCCAGAGCGTGCTGACCAACTACTACCTGCCGAAGCAGGAGCTGTCGGTGTATGTGAACTGCGGGGTGGCCTACGAGAGCGACCTCGAGCACGTCGAGCGGGTCTGCATCGAGGTCGCGAAGCAGACCATGGCCCGCGTCCCCGGGTCCGCGACCGACTGGGAGCCAGTGGTCCGCTTCAAGGAGTTCGCCGACTTCAGCATCAACTTCGTGGTGGTGCTGCGGGTGCAGGAGTTCGCCGCCCAGTTTGCGCTGGCGCACGAGTACGTGAAGGCCCTCCATCGGCGCTTCCGGCAGGAGGGCATCGAGATCCCCTTCCCCATCCGGACGGTCATCATGCGCTCGCCCCAGGGGCCGGAGCTCGCCCTCTCCTCCCCGGCGGAGGAGGCGCAGGCTTCGCCGCCGGGATGGGCGGAGGAGGCCGAGGGGCGAGGGGGATAGGGCAGGGCCGGCGCGCGCGTGTGCGGCCAGCGGCCCAGGGGTGGCGCGGCGGCCGGGGAATGGGCGAAGGAGCGCCAGATGCGAGAGAGGGGGAGGAGTGCATGAGCGAGCAGACCTCAGACAAGAGACGGCCGGTGTTCGCCGTGCTCGGGGCCGGCCACGGCGGCATGGCGATGGCCGGGCACCTGGCGCTGATGGGGTTCGAGGTGAGGCTGTTCAACCGGACGCCGGAGCGGATCGAGCCGATTCGGCGGCGGGGCGCGATCGAGGTGATCGGCCACGATGGTGAGGAGATCCCCCGGGGGGTGGGCAAGCTGGCGCTGGTGACGAGCGACATCGGGGAGGCGGTGGCGGGTGCGGACCTGATCCTGGTGGCGGTGCCGGCAAACGGGCACGCTTGGCTGGCGGAGGCGATGGCGCCGCACCTGCGGGATGGGCAGATGGTGGTGCTGAACCCGGGGCGGACGGGGGGAGCGCTGGAGGTGCACCACATCTTCCGCCAGCGGGGCGTGGGGGCGGACGTGATCGTGGCGGAGGCGCAGACGTTCCTGTATGCGAGCCGGGCGGTGAACCCGGGGCAAGTGCAGATCTTCCGGGTGAAGAACAGCGTGCCGGTGGCGGCGATCCCGGCCTATCGCACACCGGAGGTGGTGGAGGCGCTGGGGGCGGCGTTCTCGCAGTTCATCCCTGGGGACAACGTGATCAAGACGGGGATGGACAACATCGGGGCCGTCTTCCACCCGGCGGTGACGGTGCTGAACTCGGCCCGCATCGAGAGCACGCGGGGCGAGTTCGAGTACTACGTGGAGGGGATCACGCCCTCCGTGGCGCGGGTGCTGGAGGCGATAGACGCCGAGCGGGTGGCGGTGGGGGCGGCGATGGGGTTCAACTGCATGACCGCGCGGGAGTGGCTGTACGTGGCCTATGACGCGGTGGGCAAGACGCTCCACGAGGCGGTGCAGGCGAACCGGGGCTACTACGGCATCCGGGCGCCGCCGCACCTGCACCATCGCTACCTCACCGAGGACGTGCCCATGAGCCTGGTACCCATCGCCTCCATCGGCGAGACGCTGGGCTCGCCCTGCCCGACGATCCGCGCCATCATCCACCTGGCGAACTTGATGCACGAGTGCGACTACTGGGAGACGGGCCGCACGGTGGAGCGCCTGGGCCTGAAGGGCCTGGATCTGCCGGCGATCCGCCGGCTGGTCCTGGAGGGCAGCAGCCAGGATTGAGGGGGCGCCGCGCGGGTTGCGCGAAGCCGCCTCTGGTGCTATAATGGGCGCGCAAGACCTGCGCACCGAGGAGGGGACACCGGGCGAGCGCGGCCGGCGCGGCGCGACCTAGCTTCAGGCCCCCGGGGCCCGGGGGCGAGTTCCCAGCGCGTAACCCTGCCTCATTCATCCGTCATCCCGGAGGCGAGCGGGTAGGGAGCTCGCCAGGAGGCTAGGGCGATGAGCAAGCCGCCGGCCCCGCCGACGCTCATCTATGACCACTCGTCGGATCCCGAGGACCAGCTCTGGGACCGCCTTCACGAGCGCTCCCGGGTGAGCCCGGAGCTGCGGGTCATCGTCCATCTCAAGAACGGCGCCACCCTGGTGGGCCGGCTGCGCTACTACGACAACTTCCACCTCACCGTGGCCGCCGAGGGGCAACTCCGAGACGTGCTCTACCGGGATGTGGCCCACATCCTCCAGGCCTCCGAGCCGGTCTGACTCCAGCCCCCTCACTCCTGCGTGCGCGGCCTCATCTGGGGGAACAGGACGACCTCCCGAATTGAGCCCGCACCGGTGAGAAGCATCACCAGCCGGTCCACGCCCAGCCCGAGGCCGCCGGTGGGGGGCAGGCCGTACTCCAGGGCGCGCAGATAGTCCTCGTCCATGGGGTGGGCCTCGGCGTCGCCGCCGGCGCGGGCGCTGGCCTGGGCCTCGAAGCGTCGGCGCTGTTCCTCGGGGTCGTTCAGCTCGGAGAAGGCGTTGCCCAGCTCGAGCCCGGCGATGAAGGGCTCGAAGCGCTCCGCCAGCCGCGGTTCGTCGGGCCGCGCCTTGGCCAGGGGCGAGACTGCGGTGGGGTAGTCGGTGACGAAGGTGGGCGCGACGAGCCTGGGCTGGACGAGGGCCTCGAAGAGGTTGTTGAGAAGGGTGCTGAGGGCGAGCTCGGGGCCGGCGGGCAGCCCGAGGCGCTCGCATAGCCGCCGCGCCTGCTCGGGCGTCTCCAGCTCGCGGGGTGCGGCCCCGGCGTGCTCCTCGATGAGCTCCAGCAGGGTGACGCGGCGCCAGGGCGGCCTGAGGTCAATCTGGCGACCCTCCCAGGTGATGGTCAGGGCGCCGAGGGCCTCCTCGGCGGCGTAGGCGACCATCTGCTCGACGAGCTCCATCATGTCCCGGTAGTCGGCGTAGGCCTGGTAGGCCTCGAGCAGGGTGTACTCCGGGTTGTGGCGGGTGGACAGGCCCTCGTTGCGGAAGACGCGTCCGATCTCGTACACGCGCTCCAGGCCGCCCACGACCAGGCGCTTGAGGTAGAGCTCAGGCGCGATGCGCAGGTACAGGTCGAGGCCCAGGGCGTTGTGGTGGGTGATGAAGGGGCGGGCGAGGGCGCCCCCCGGGACGGGCTGCATCATGGGGGTCTCGACCTCGAGGAAGCCGCGCTCATCGAGGAAGCCGCGCAGCGCGCGCACCACCCTGCTGCGGACCGCGAAGATGCGCCGGCACTCCTCGTTGGCGATCAGGTCGAGGTAGCGCTGCCGATAGCGCAGCTCGACATCCCGCAGGCCGTGCCACTTCTCGGGGGGCGGCCGGAGCGCCTTCGCCAGCAGCATCCACTGCGAGACCTCGATGGTGGCCTCGCCGGCGCGGGTGCGCATAACCCGGCCGGAGACGCCCACGAGGTCGCCCAGGTCGAGGTCCGCGAGCTGGGCGTAGCCCAGCTCGCCGAGGCGGTCGGCGCGCAGGAGGAGCTGGATGCGGCCGGAGCCGTCTCGGAGGTCGGCGAAGGTGGCCTTGCCGTGGCGGCGCCAGGCGGTGAGCCGGCCGGCGGCGCGAACTTCGCTTCCGGCGAGGTGGTCGCAGCGGGCCTGGATGTCGGCCGCCTCGTGGGTGCGGTCGAAGCGGGTGACGGCGAAGGGGTCGCGGCCTGCCTGTCGCAGCCGGGCGAGCTTCTCCCGGCGCTGGCGCAGCAGGTCGGCTTCGTCGCCGCGGGGCCGCCCTCGCCCGGAACCCACCTCCGCCCCTCACTCGCCCACGGAGACGATGATGTAGGTGCTGAGGCCGCCGGGGGTTTGGACCTCGACGGTGTCGCCGGCCTGGTGGCCGATGAGGGCTTCGCCGAGGGGCGATTGGTTGGAGATGCGGCGCTCGGCGGGGTCGGCCTCGAGGGCGCCGACGATGTGGTACTCGACCTCCTCGCCGGTGGCGACGTCGCGCAGGCGCACCGTGGTGCCGACGGAGACCTTGCCGTCGGCGCCGGGGGCCTCGGCGATGGCGGCGTTCTGGAGGATGTACTGGAGGGTCTCGATGCGGCCCTCGATAAGGGCTTGCTCGGCCTTGGCGTCCTCGTACTCGGAGTTCTCGCCGATCTCGCCGAACTGCTTGGCCTCGCGGATGCGGTCGGCGACGCGCTTGCGGGCGACCGACTTGAGCTCCTCAAGCTCGGCGGTGACCTTCCGGAGGCCCTCCGGAGTGAGGACGATCTCCTGCTTGCTCATGTAACTACCCTCCCAAGCCCCTACTGCCGCCGCGAGCTCTCCGCCGAGCGCCTCCGCCGTCGGGGTTGTGCGCGGTGTTGCGGAGCCGTCATACGAAGACAGAAGCACTGATCTCCTCCGGGTTTCCAGAAGCGATCAGTGCCCTCGGTGGTGGTCTCTCCGTGCTCTATCACAATAGCACAAGGGGGCCGCGAAGTCAATACACGCGCGGCGCCGGGGCGCGGGAGGGCGCCCCGGCGCGAGAGCAGCCCGCTCAGATGGCGGCGTCCTCCTCCTCGTCCTCGGACTCGTCGCTGGACTTCTCGTCGGCCTCCTCGTCGGGGACGGGAAGGCGGATGTCGGAGAGGTCGCGGATGAGCTCCTCCTCGGGGGCGGCGGGCTCGGCGTCTCCGAAGGCGGAGCGCAGCCGGTCGGCCTCGGTGCGGGCGGCGGCGGCGTAGAGGGCCTCCTCGCCGGGGGGCCCCTGCACCCGCAGGTTGCGGTAGGCGGCCAGGCCGGTGCCGGCGGGGATGAGCCGCCCGATGATCACGTTCTCCTTGAGCCCGACGAGGTTATCCACCTTGCCCTGAATGGCGGCCTCGGTGAGCACCCGCGTGGTCTTCTGGAACGAGGCCGCCGACAGGAAGCTGTCGGTGGCGAGGGAGGCCTCGGTGATGCCCAGGAGCACCCACTCGCCGCTGGCCTCCTGGCCGCCGCGCTCGCGGATCTGGCGGTTGACCTCGTCGAAGTGGAAGCGGTCGTAGATCTTGCCGGGCAGCAGGTCGGTGTCGCCGGGGTCGGTGACGCGGCGCTTGCGCAGCATCTGGCGCACGATGACCTCGATGTGCTTGTCGTTGATGTCCACCCCTTGGGAGCGGTAGACGGCCTGGATCTCACGCACCAGGTAGTCCTGCACCGCCCGCACGCCCTGCATCTGGAGGACCTTCTGGGGGTCGAGGGGCCCCTCGGTGAGGGCGTCGCCGGCGCGGACCACATCGCCCTCCTTGACGGGCAGCACGCCCCGGTAGGGCACCAGGTGGCGGCGCTCGATCTTCACGGTGGAAACCCCGGCCTCGATGAGCTTGGCGAGCAGGGCCGGGGTGAGCTCCTGGCCGGCCTCGGCGATGGCCTTGGCGCCCTTGCCCACGACCGGCTCGGCGAGCACCTCGCCGTAGAGCCGCTCGGGGTGGTCGGGGTCCACAGGCTGCTCGGAGTGGATGCTGACCCACTTGACGCCAGGGGTCTCGATGCTGGCGACGACGCCGTCCACCTCGGAGATGATGGCCTGCCCCTTGGGCCGGCGGGCCTCGAAGAGCTCCACCACGCGCAGGAGGCCCTTGACCTGCTCCTCCATGACGCGCACTAGCTGCTGGATGACCCGCTTCTGCTCCGGGTCGAGGCTGATGCGCCGGCCGGAGGCGGGGACGGGGGATTCGGGCTTCTTGCGGCTGGGCCGCTTCCTGGTCGTCTTCTGAGTCTCGTCGCGGGGGCTGAGCCGGACGATGCCAGCGCGCACATCGCCCCAGAACTGCTTGAGGGTGTCCTTGCGCTTCTCCTTCACCTGGGCGACGCCGGTGAGGTACTGGGCGGCGACGCCCCCGGTATGGAAGGTGCGCATGGTGAGCTGGGTGCCGGGCTCGCCGATGGACTGGGCGGCGATGATGCCGACGGCCTCGCCCACCTCGACCAGCCGGTTGGTGGCGAAGTCCCGCCCATAGCAGCGCGCGCAGATCCCCTGGGCCAGCTCGCAGGTGAGCGGGGAGCGCACGAACACCTCGCCCCGGGCCAGCCCGCCCTTGTCCCACAGCTCGGCGGAGAGCCGCCGCAGGGTGGCGAGGGTCTGGGCCGCCACAGGCTTGCCCTGCTGGATGATGAGCCGCCCGGTGAAGGGGTCCTTCATGTCCGCCGGGGCCTCATCGCCCTCCCGCAGCCGGCGCACGTGCCGGTGGAAGGTCTCGCATTCCTCGACCACCTGTCGGATGGCGCTCAGGGCGGGGACGAGGGCCTCCGCGGGGCACTCCTGCTCGCAGTCTGCACACACCTTGAGGAGGGAGAGGCCGCCGCCGCACTCGGGGCAGCTCCCCTCCTCCAGCAGCAGGGTGGGGGGCAGCAGGCCGCCGCCGTCGGGGGCCTCCACCTCTGGGGCCTCCTCCTCCTCGCCGTCCTCGCCCGCCGCGGCCTCCCCGATGGCCTCGGCGGAGCCGGCCTGCGGCCCCTCGCGGGCCTGCTCGGCCTGCTCGGCGTCCTCGGCGTCCTCGCCGTCGGGGCCCTCGGCCTCGGGGGCCGGCTGCCATCCGAGCTGGCTCACGGCGGCGGCGAGGTCGGGGGCGGCCTCGGCGCGCTCCCGGGCGAGCTCCCGCTCCTGCTGCTCCTGCTCGCGGCGAGCGGTGAGGTAGGCCTCGACGATGGCGGCCTCGGGGAAGAGCTCCTCACAGGCCCGGCAGCGGTACGCGTTCTGCAGGTCGCCGCCACAGCTCGGGCAGGGCTGGTCGGTCGCGTCGCTGATCTCGCGGCCCGCCTTCAGGATCACCCGGTCGGTGCGGGGGTCCACGACGTCGCTGGGGACGATGCGCCCGTCAATGCGTCGCTCGAGGGGCTCGATCTCCTCCGCCCCGTCCCGGATCGCGGAGACCCAGATGCCGTTGGCGGTGCCGCAGTCGAGCTCCCGGACGATGACGTCCTGGGCGACGTCCACGAGGCGGCGGGTCAGGTAGCCGGCGTCGGCGGTGCGCAGGGCGGTGTCGGCGAGTCCCTTGCGGGCGCCGTGGGTGGAGACGAAGTACTCCAGGACGTTGAGGCCCTCGTGGAAGTTGGACTTGATGGGCAGGTCCTCGATGAAGCGGCCGAAGGGGTCGGACATGAGGCCCCGCATCCCCGCGATCTGGCTGATCTGGCGGGGGGTGCCGCGGGCGCCGGAGTTGGCCATCATGAAGATGGGGTTGAAGGGGTCAATGTTGCTCAGGATGGCCTGGGAGACCTCGTCGGCGGCCTGGTTCCAGAGCCGACAGACGGAATCGGAGCGCTCGCCGGCGGAGATGAGCCCGCGGGCGTAGTTCTCATTCACCCGGCGCACCGCCTCCTCCGTGCGGGCGATGATGTCCTCGCGGCGGGCGCGGGGGACCTCCATGTCGGCCATGGAGATGGTGATGCCGGCGATGGTGGCGAAGCGAAAGCCCAGCTCCTTGAGGTCGTCCACAAGCTTGACGGCGCGGGCGGAGCCGTAGTGCTGGTAGCAGTCGCGGATGAGCTGGCCCAGGACCTTGTCGTCCACCACCCGGTCCACGTAGCGCAGCCGCGGGGGAAGGACCTCGTTGAAGATGAGGCGCCCGACGGTGGTGTTCATGATCGCCCCGTCGACGCGCACCTTGACGTCGGCGTGCAGGTCCACCTTGCCGATCTCGTAGGCGAGGCGGGCCTCCTCGGGGCTGGAGAACTCCTTGCGGCTCCCCAGGGCGCCCACGCGCTTCTGCGTCAGGTAGTAGCATCCCAGGATGATGTCCCGGGTGGGGGTGACCACCGGCTTGCCGTCGGCGGGGGAGAAGAGGTTCTCGGTGGAGGCCATGAGGATGCGGGCCTCGGCCTGGGCGGCGGTGGAGAGGGGGACGTGGACGGCCATCTGGTCGCCGTCGAAGTCGGCCCCGAAGGCGAAGCACACCAGGGGGTGGATCTGGATCGCCTTGCCGTCCACGAGCACGGGCTCGAAGGCCTGGATGCCCAGCCGGTGCAGGGTCGGGGCGCGGTTGAGCAGGATGGGGTGATCCCGGATCACCTCCTCGAGGGCGTCCCAGACCTCGCCCCGCATGCGGTCCACCATCTTCTTGGCGGTCTTGACGTTGGTGGTGAAGCCGCGCTCGACGAGGCGCTTCATGACGAAGGGCTTGAAGAGCTCGAGCGCCATCTCCTTGGGCAGGCCGCACTGGTGCAGGCGCAGGTGGGGGTTGACGACGATCACGGAGCGCCCCGAATAGTCCACCCGCTTGCCCAGGAGGTTCTTGCGGAAGCGGCCTTCCTTGCCCTTGAGCATGTCGGAGAGGGACTTGAGGGGCCGGTTGTTGGAGCCGGTCACGGGGCGGCTGCGCCGGCCGTTGTCAATGAGGGCGTCCACCGCCTCCTGGAGCAGGCGCTTCTCGTGGTTGATGATGGACTCGGGCGCGTGCAGGGCCTTGATCTTCTTGAGGCGGTTGTTGCGGTTGATGATGCGGCGATAGAGATCGTTCAGGTCGGAGGTCGCGAAGCGCCCGCCGTCGAGCTGGACCATGGGCCGCAGCTCTGGGGGGAGCACGGGGATGACGTCCAGGATCATCCACTCGGGCCGGTTGCGGGACTTGCGGAAGGCCTCCGCCACCTCCAGCCGCTTGATGGCGCGGGCGCGCTTGGGGCCGGTGGTCTCCTTGATCTCCTGGCGCAGGTCGTGGCAGAGCTGGTCGAGGTCTATCTCGCGCAGCAGCTCCCTGACCGCGCTCGCGCCCAGGTCGGCCCGGAACAGCTCCTCGTATTCCCGGCCGTGGCGCTCGACGAGCGCCTCGATGACCCGGGTGAGGGCGCGGTGCTCGGACTCCCCGATGAGCTGCTGGCGGGTGAGGCCGGGGTCGGCGTCGAGCTTCGCGCCCAGGAGCAGCTTCATGCCCGCCTCCAGCTCGGCGGCTCGCTCGGCGGCGATGCGCTCCTCCTCCCTGACCCGGGCCTCCGCCTCCTCGGCGATGTCGGAGGCGTCCATCTCCTCCTCGAGCTCGCCCGCCTCCAGGCGGGCGAGCCGCTCGTCGCGCTCCTCCTTGACGGCGGCGACGGCCTGCTCGGCGCGCTTGCGCAGGGCCTCCTGTTCTTGGGCGACGACCTCCTTGATGCGCTCGACGCTGGCCCGCAGCAGCTCGTAGTTGACATGGGTGACGATGTAGGAGGCGAAGTAGATGACCTTCTCCAGGGGCCGGGGGGAGATGTTGAGCAACAGGCTCATGGGGCTGGGCACGCCCTTGAGGTACCAGATGTGGCTGACCGGCGCGGCGAGCTCGATGTGGCCCATGCGCTCCCGGCGCACCTTGGCGCGGGTGACCTCCACGCCGCAGCGGTCGCAGGTGATGCCCCGGAACTTGATCTTGCGGTACTTGCCGCAGTGGCACTCCCAGTCCCGGGTGGGGCCGAAGATGCGCTCGCAGAACAGCCCGTCGGGCTCCGGCTTGAAGGTGCGGTAGTTGATGGTCTCGGGCTTCTTGACCTCACCCTTTGACCAGCGCCGGATCTCCTCGCTGGAGGCCAGCCCGAGGCGCAGTTGATCGAATCGCGTCGTGTCCACCATCGAGTGTCTTCTCCTTCCCGGGCGCGCCGGGGCGCCCCGGGCTCGTCACCGGCGGGGGTCCCCGCCGGCTACGCCACCGCCTCCTCGGTCTCGGCGAGGTCGAGGCTGACGGCCTCTGCTTCGCCCTCGCCGGCGGCGGACTCAACCGTGAGCTGGAGCCCAAGGGACTGGAGCTCCTTGATGAGGATCTTGAAGGACTCGGGGATGCCCGGCTCCATGATGGGCTCGCCCTTCACGATGGCCTCGTAGGTCTTGACCCGACCCATGACGTCGTCGGACTTGATGGTGAGGATCTCCTGCAGGGTGTGCGCGGCGCCGTAGGCCTCGAGGGCCCACACCTCCATCTCGCCGAAGCGCTGGCCGCCGAACTGGGCCTTCCCCCCCAGGGGCTGCTGGGTGACCAGGGAGTAGGGGCCCGTGGAGCGGGCGTGGATCTTGTCGTCCACGAGGTGGATGAGCTTCATGGTGTAGATCCAGCCCACGGTGATGGGCTGGTTGAAGCGCTCACCGGTGCGCCCGTCCCACAGCCAGCACTTGCCGGTCTCGGGGTCGAAGCCGGTGCGGGCGTCAACGCGCTCGAGGATGATGCGGGCGAGGAGGGCGGGGGCGTCGGGCCCGCCGGAGGCCAGCTCCCACTCCTGGCTGGGGACGGCGGCCCAGGCGGCGGCGCGCTCCAGCTCGGCGGCCGGCAGGCGCGCCAGCCAGCCGCGGAGGGCCGGCTCCAGGGCGCCCGGGGCGCCGGGCTCGGCGTCGGCCTCGGCCTCGGCGAGGGAGAGGAAGTCGGGCGGGTCGGCCAGGCGCAGCTCGTCGGCGAGGTAGGTGCGCAGCCCGCGGGCGCGGAGGCGAGCGGCGACGAGGCGGAAGTAGCGCAGGATCTCGCGGTCGCTGGCGCCCTCGAAGATGGGGTTCTCGAACTGGACGCCGAGCTCCTTGGCGACCAGGCCCAGGTGGGTCTCGAGGATCTGGCCGATGTTCATGCGGGAGGGGACGCCGAGGGGGTTGAGGACCATGTCCACGGGGGTGCCGTCGGGCAGATGGGGCATGTCCTCCTCGGGGAGGATCTTGGCGACGACGCCCTTGTTGCCGTGGCGGCCCGCCAGCTTGTCGCCCTCCATGATCTTGCGGCGCTGGGCGACGTAGACGCGCACGAGCTGGTTGACGCCCGGCAGCAGCTCGTCGCCGGGCTCGCGCTTGAGCTCGCCGCCGCAGCGGTCGCAGTAGTGGCGGTGCTGGTTCTTGCCGACCTGATACTCGGTCTCGCACTTGAGGCAGCGGTACTTGAGCCGGGAGAAGCGCATGATCCCCACCACCTTGCCCTTCTCCCCGTGGGGCACACGCAGGGAGGTGTCGCGCATCTCGGCCGCCTTCTCGCCGAAGATGGCGCGCACGAGCTTCTCCTCGGAGGTCAGCTCCTCCTGGCCCTTGGGCGCGACCTTGCCCACCAGGATGTCCTCGGCGCGGACCTCGGCGCCGATGCGCACCACCCCGTCCTCGTCGAGGTCCTTGAGGGCCTCGTCGCCCACGTTGGGTATGTCCCGGGTGATCTCCTCCGGTCCGACCTTGGTCTCCCGGGCCTCGATCTCGTACTTCTCGATGTGGATGGAGGTGAAGACGTCGTCGCGCACGAGGCGCTCGCTGAGCACGATGGCGTCCTCGTAGTTGAATCCCTCCCAGGGCATGAAGGCCACTAGCACGTCCCGGCCCAGGGCCAGCTCGCCGCCCTGGGTGCAGGGACCGTCGGCGAGCACCTGGCCGGCGGAGACGAAGTCGCCCTGCCGGACGATGGGCCGCTGGTTGATGCACGTGGCCTGGTTGGAGCGCACGAACTTCTTGAGCGGGTAGGCGTCCTGCTCCCCGTCCACCCGCGTGACCACGACCCGGTCTGCCGTCACCGAGGTCACCATCCCCTCGGCGCGCGCCAGGACCACCGCGCCAGAGTCCTGCGCCGCGCGGCCCTCGACGCCAGTCTTGACGAATGGGGCCTCGGAGCGCAACAGGGGGACGGCCTGGCGCTGCATGTTCGAGCCCATGAGGGCGCGGTTGGCGTCGTCGTTCTCGAGGAAGGGGATGAGGCAGGTGGCGATGGAGACGATCTGTTTGGGGGACAGGTCCACGAAGTCCACCTCGTGGGGCGGGACCTGGGGGTAGAGGTCGCGGTAGCGCACCGACACCGCCTCGGCGGTGATGCGGCCCCGGTCGTCCATGGGCACGGAGGCGGGCGCGATGCGGTAGGTGTCCTCCTCGTCAGCGGTGAGGTAGACGACCTCGTCGGTGACCCGGCCGTCCTTGACGCGCCGGTAGGGGGTCTCGATGAAGCCGTACTGGTCGAGGCGGGCGTAGGTGGCGAGAGAGCCGATGAGGCCGATGTTGGGGCCCTCGGGGGTCTCGATGGGGCAGATGCGGCCGTAGTGGGAGTGGTGGACGTCGCGCACCTCGAGCTTGGCGCTCTGGCGGGAGAGCCCGCCGGGGCCGAGGGCGCTGAGGCGGCGCTTGTGGGTGAGGGCGGCGAGGGGGTTCTCTTCGCTGAGGAACTGGCTGAGCTGGCTGGAGCCGAAGAAGCTCTTGATGGCGGCCGACACCGGCTTGGTGGAGATGACCGACTGGGGCGTGACCTGCTCGGGGTCGAGGCTGGTCATGCGCTCCCGGCAGATGCGCTCCATGCGCAGGAAGCCGATGCGGAATTGGTTCTGGAGCAGCTCGCCCACGCAGCGCACCCGCTTGTTCATCAGGTGGTCAATCTCGTCCACGGAGGCCGTCTCATCCCCCTCCGAGAGCCGGATGAGGTAGCGGAGGATGGCGATGAGGTCCTCCTTGGTGAGGGTGCGGACGCTCTCGGGCAGCTCCGGGCCGAGCTTCTTGTTGAGCTTGTAGCGCCCCACGCGGGCGAGGTCGTAGCGGCGGTTGTCCGCGAACAGCCCGGCCAGGCGGTTGCGCGCGATCTCGGGGGTGACCGGGTCGCCGGGCCGCTCCCGGCGGTAGATGTCCAGGAGCGCCTCTTCCTCGGTATGGGTGGGGTCGCGTTCCATGGTGTGGTCAATGAGGGGGTGCAGGACGGCGAGCTTGAGGTCCTTGGGCTTGAGCTCCGCGATCTGCTGGGCCTGCGCCTGCTCGAGGCGCTCGCCCGCGTCCGCGATCACCTCCCCGGTCTCGGGGTCCACGACGCGATCCCAGACCCGCCGGCCCACCAGGGTCTCGGGCTTGAGGTTGCGGGGCCGCTCGGGCTCGCCGAAGAGGCGCAGCAGGTCGGCGTCGGTGGCGCACTTGATGCGCTCGCTGTCGGGCGCGAGGTTGATGGAGTTGAGGGCCCGCAGGAGGGTGGTGACCGGGAACTTGTGGGCCTGGCCGATCTTGACCGAGACCAGGTCGTTGGCGTCGGAGTCAATGTCGAGCCAGGCCCCCTCGGAGGGGATGACCTGGGCGGAGTAGAGGATGCGGCCGCTGAAGTCAATGGTGTCGCGGAAGTACACCCCCGGGGAGCGGGCGAGCTGGCTGACGACGCAGCGCTCGGCGCCGTTGACCACGAAGGTGCCGTTCTCGGTCATGATGGGGAGCTCGCCGAGGTAGACCTCGGACTCCTTGATCTCGCCAGTGCGCTTGTGGTGCAGCCAGACGCGGGCCTTGAGGGGCGCCTCGAAGGTGGCGTCCCGCTGGCGGCACTCATATAGGTCGTACTTGGGCTCCCCCAGGTAGTACTTGGGCTCCCCGTCCTCGGGGTCGCAGAACGAGAGCGCCAAGTTGCCCGTGAAGTCCTCGATGGGGGAGAAGTTGACGAACAGCTCCCGCAGCCCCTCCTCCTTGAACCAGGCATAGGAGTTGAGCTGGATCTCGATGAGGTTGGGGATGTCGGCAACCTCGGGGCCGCGCCGAGGCAGTCGGCCCTTGACCCTGATGACCTTCATGGCGTTCATCTCCCGTTGGCTGGCACCCTCACCCCGCGAGGCGCGACGCCGCGCCGGCCCGAGCACGGTCTAGGAGACCGGGTCGCAGACCGGCGTATCGGTGGTCAGAAGACGTGGATCAGACGGATGGCGAAGTGGCTCTTCACCTGGCGCGGGCCGGCGGGCGCACATGTCCCCCAAGCTTGGTCGGCACGAAAGATTATGATACAGCCCCACTCCGATGTTGTCAAGACCCCGGCGGGCGCGATTTTGGCAGGTCCACTCCCGCGCCATATCCCAGCCAGCCCCTGCTCCCCAGGGCGGCCCCGGGGCCTGTCTCTCCATGTACCCGGCTCCGCGCGCCCCCAAACGCCACCTGGGGGGAGGAGCGCAGCCGCCCCGCGGCCAAGAGGGGGCGGGGCGAGCAATGGCTTCATGGGCGAGCCGTCACTGGCTAGCGTGGCTGATCGGGCTCAGCGCGGCCGTGCTGGGAACCGCGCCCATTGGGGCTGACGCGCTCCCCGCGCCCAACGACCCCGGATACTCCGAGCTGGTGGGCGAGGTCCCCGTCCAGTGGCCCCTGCACATGGTGGAGGCCCTCGAGGCCTGGCGGCGGCACCCGGGCCGCTATCTGGAGGCGGCGACGCGGCCGGCAGGGGCGCCGGTCTTGGCGGTGATTGGCACGGGCGTGGACCCCGCCCACCCGGATTTCGCGAACACCGGGGGCGCGGGCGCCGATGTGCGCGAGGGCGGGCAGCTCGTGCTTGCGGCGGCCCGAAGCTTCCTGGGCGGCGGCGACCCGCCGGGGGACGGCGCCGACGACGAGCATGGCCACGGCACCCACCTGGTGGGGATCGCGGCCGCGGCCGCCAACAACGGGGTCACCGCCGGCAGCGGCATCGCGGGGCTGGGGTACCCGGCGGTGGTGCTGCCCATCAAGGTCGCCGGGGCGACAGGGGTGGCCGCGCAGGCCGACCTCGCCCGCGCTATCGTGTACGCGGCAGACGCGGGGGCCTCGGTGATCCTGATCGGCTTCGCGGGGCCGACCTGGACGGCGGCGCTCCAGGAAGCGGTGGACTACGCCTGGGAGCGCGGCTGTCTGCTGGTGGCGCCTGCGGGTGACGCGGCCGGGGGGCCGCCGCAGTACCCGGGCGCCTGCCCCCGCGTGCTCGCCGTCGGCGCGGTCAGGCCCGACGGGGCGCTGGCCGGCTACTCGAGCTGGGGTGACCACGTGGCCCTGGTCGCGCCGGGGGGCGGGGACGAGGTCGGCGTCTACTCGACGCTTCCGACGTACCCGTGCACGCTCCGGCCCGACGGCCTGGGGCCGGCCTACGGCTGGGTGTCGGGCAGCGCGCAGGCGGCCGCGCATGTCGCGGCGGCGGCCGCGCTTCGCCTGGGGCAGACCGAAGGCGCCGCCGACGCCCGCAGCCTGTGGCGGGCGCTCCAGCAGTCTGCCGAGCCGACGCCGGGCGCGGCCCTGGGGCGGTGGAGCCCGGCCTCCGGATGGGGCCGCTTGGCCGCCGCGCGGCTGTTGGATGGCGCGCGGGCGGCGGAGGGCTGGGGCGGGGTCGTGGGCCGGGTGCTGCTGGCGGGCCGGCCCGCGCCCGGCGCGCTGGTGAGGGCGGAGCCCCAGGCGGGCGGCGAGCCGGCCAGCGCACCCGCGGGACACCCGGCGGGGTCCTATCGGCTGCCCGACCTGCCCGCAGGGTTCTATCGCGTGGTGGCGGAGGCCGAGGGCCGCCGGGGGGTGTGGGAGCGGGTGGAAGTGCGGCCGGGCTGCGACGCTCCGGCGGTGGACTTCTGGCTGGGCGACCCGCCGGCGGGGGCGGAGCTGGTGGAGGCGCGTCTGCCCACGGCGGCGGTGCATGGGCAGTTGCTCGAGGTCTCGATCACCTACCGGAACTCAGGCCAGTCCACGTGGACCCGGCGGGCGGGGTACTGCCTGCGTCCGGCAGAGATCGAGGGGCCGGCGCTGGTGGCGCCCGAGCTGGTCGAGCTGCCGCCAGGGGAGTCGGTGGCGCCGGGGGGGAGCTGGAGCTTCACCTTCGGGCTGGCGGCGCCGGAGGAGCGCGGCTTCTACGAGACGGCCTGGCGGATGGAGCAGGCGGGGGGCGCGGGGCCGATCGGGCCGGAGGTGCGGGCGAGGGTGAGCGTTACCTCGTTCCTGGACGTGCCGGCCGACCACTGGGCCCTGGGGGCGATCGAGGCGGTGAAGGCGGCCGGGGTGGTGCAGGGCTATGGGGGGGACCTCTATCACCCGGAGGGGCTGGTGGACCGCGGGCAGATGGCGGTGTTCCTGGCGCGGGCGATGGGCGGCGGGGACGAGGGAGTGCCCGCGCCCAGCGGGGAACCGAGCTTCCCCGACGTGCCGGCCGACCACTGGGCCTTCCGATATGTGGAGCACGTGCACGCGCAGGGGATCGTGCAGGGCTATGGCGACGGCTACCACCCGGAGGGGATGGTGGACCGCGGGCAGATGGCGGTGTTCGTGGCCCGGGCGATGGCGGGAGGGGACGAAGGCGTGCCCGAGCCCCCTCCGGAGCCGCGGTTCCCGGATGTGCCGGGCGACTTCTGGGCCCGCCGCTGGATCGAGTGCCTGGCGGGGGAGGGCATCGTGGCCGGCTACCCGGACGGCCTCTATCACCCCGAGGAGCTGGTGTCCCGCGACCAGATGGCGGTGTTCGTGGCGCGGGCCTTCGGGCTGCCGCACTAGCCCCTCTGCCGCCGAAGACGGCTAGTCTTCCTGCTGCTGGAGATGGCGCTCGATGATCTGCTCGAGCCGGTGGGCGGAGAGGCCCTTTCCGGCGGCGACGACCTGGCCGTCCACGATGACGGTGGGGGTCATCATGACGCCGTGGCGCTCGGCCTCCGGGGAGAGGATGTCGTGCTTGCGCACGCGCACTCGCCCCGGATACCGGTCCGCCAGCCGGCGGGCGATGCGCTCGGCCTGGATGCACTTGAGGCAGGGGAACACCACCCCAAACTCGCGGATGCCGTAGAAGATGCGGACCTCGACGGCCTGCCCGGCGGCCGGCTCTGGGGCCGGCTCCGCGGCGGGGGCGGGCGCGGGCCCGGCGGGGGCGCGGGTCGCCATGTGGGGGATCCTCAGGTGGGGCGCGCAGCGGGCGGCGACGTCTGGCGGGCAGTGCTTGATCTCCCAGCAGGGGATGAGGTCGAGCAGCCGCCGGATGCCCGCGGTGGTGAGGCTGTGGCCGTGGATGAGCTCGGAGATGCAGCGCACCCAGGTGAGGTCCTGTTCGCTGTACAGGCGCTGCTGCGAGCCGGGCTTGCGCGCGGGGCGCAGCAGCCCTTCCTGCTCGTAGATGCGCAGCGTCCGCGCGCTCAGCCCGACTCGCTGGGCCGCCAGGCTGATCGGGTAGACCGCCTCGTCCGTGGTCGGCGGCATCGCGGTTGCTCCTATTGCCCTCGCGCACCCCCAGCGTCGCACATGGCAGGAATTCCTGTCAAGGGGCTTCACAGAGATTTCGCGGGTTGCACACGGCCCCGTGGCCCGGCGCGCCTATGCTCCGAGCTGGGTGGAGAGCGGGGCAGGACCTCCGCAGGAGGGCAGTGATGGCGCAGGAGCAGGAGTTCAAGGTGGCGGTGCTGCCGTGCAACGGCATCGGCCGACTGGTATCCACTGTGGTGCGACTGGCGGGCTACAAGATCAGGGCCATGCGGCCCGACCAGGTGGTGCTGTTGAGCAGCGGCCGGCTGGCGGTGAAGGAGCCGGAGCACCTGGCCGCTTTCGAGCGATACCCTGTGCTGGTGATTGACGGCTGCCGGCCGCGGTGTGCCAGCTTCATGTGTGACGAGCTGGGCAAGGCGCCGGCCGCCCGGCTGTACGTGGCCGACGTGGCCGCGCAGAGGCGGTTGCCGATCGCGGGCGAGAAGCGCCGAGGCCTGACCGAGAAGGGGAGGAGGCTGGTGGACGCGCTCGCCGAGCGGGCGGTGGAGGAGATTGACCGCATCATCGCGGACGAGATGCTGAGCGCGTTGTGAGGAGACGCCATGGCTGAGAAGGTATGCCTGCAACCCTGCCTGGGCCTGCGCAAGGAGGCGGTGTTGGCCCGCCAGGCCCTCTACGTGGTGCACGAGGACATGATGCCCGACCAGACGGTGCTGGGATGTGGGCCGGCGCTGAACGCGAACGTGCAGGAGGACGTGGACTTCATCGCCCTCTATCCCGTGCTGTCGGTGGAGGCCTGTGAGCTGGACTGCGCGGCCAAGCTGATCCAGAAGAAGGGCGAGCGGGCGGCGCGGACGCTCCGCATCCCGGAGCTGGTGCGGGAGCTGGGCGTGAGCATCGAGGCGCTGCCGGAGGAACACATAGACACCGATGATCCGGCCGTACAGGCGGTGGCGGCCCGCATCGCCGAGCACGCGCGGGAGCTGCTGTCACAGCCCTGAGCAGGGGAGAGCTGGAGGGATGAAGCGACCCAACCGGCTGCTGGGGGAGTGCCTGGGGGAGTTCCTGGGCACGCTGATCCTGGTGTTCTTCGGGGTCGGCGCGGTGAATGCGGCCGTGCTGGCGGGGGCGCAGCAGGGCCTGTGGCAGGTGGCGGTGGTCTGGGGGGTGGCGATCGCGCTGGCGATCTACACCGTGGGGGCCGTGAGCGGCGCGCACATCAACCCCGCGATCACGGTGGCGATGGCGCTGTGGCGGGGCTTCCCGGGGGCGAAGGTGGCCCCCTATGTGTTCTCCCAGGTGGCTGGCGCGGCCTGCGGGTCGCTCATCCTCTACGCCCTCTTCCACGGCCTGATCGCGCACTTCGAGGCGGCACAGGGGCTCGTCCGGGGCGCGCCCGGCAGCGAGCTGTCGGCGATGGTGTTCGGGGAGTACTTCCCCAATCCGGCGATCATCGGCACCGGCCCGGAGGCCCACCGGCAGGTGAGCCACCTGACGGCGATGCTTGGGGAGGCGGTGGGCACGGCGCTGCTGGCCGGGTTTGTGTTCGCGCTCACCGAGCCCCGCAACCCTGTCGCGCCCCGGCGGATGGTCCCCCTGTTCATCGGGCTGGCGGTCTCGATCATCATCTCCATCATCGCGCCCCTCACCCAGGCCGGGCTCAACCCGGCGCGCGACTTCGGGCCCCGGCTTGTGTCCTATGCGCTGGGCTGGGGCCGCATCGCCATCCCGGGGCCGCGGGGCGGGTTCTTCACCGTCTACATCCTCTCACCGCTGGTGGGCGCGGCCCTGGGGGCCGGGGTCTACCAGGCGATGGTGAGGCGCTACCTGCCGGCGACCCTGGGGGCGGCCGCGGAGCCGGCCGGCGGCGCGACGCGAGAGGTTGGGGCCGGCGGCTAGGGGAAGGAGCAGGGCGTGTCGAGGGAGCCTGCCGAGATCGTCCTGGTGCCTTGCCCCGACTCCGGCCGCGCGGGGTGCGCCATCGCGCGGCGGGCGGCGGAGCTGGTGGCGCGAGAGGCGCCGGAGGTGGCGGTGGTACCGGCGGAGGCGTGTCCGCGGGGCGCCCGGCAGTACGTGCTGGCGATCGAGGGGTCGAGCGCCTGCTCTGCGGAGGAGGCGCTGCGGGCCTGCGGGTGCCGGGCGGCGGCGGTGGTCTCGGCGCCGGCGGTGTTGGCGCGCATGGGGATGCTGAGGCCCGGGGCGGAAGTACGAGCACACGCGGAGGAGCTGGCTGGGGCGCTGGCCGGCGCGATCCGGGAGTCGCTGTCCGATGTGCTGGAGGAGGTGCAGGAGCGGCGGCGCTACCGGGAGGCGATGGAGCCGGTGATGAGGCGCTTCGCGCCGATCTGGGAGCGGGTGGGGGCGCTGGCCGCGCCCGATGGCGCGGCCGACGAGGAGGACCGCCGGGTGGTGGAGCTGCTGGGCAAGCGCGCCCGCAACCTGTTCAGCCGCCTGGATGAGATCTCGCCGCCGGCGCTGTGGTCTGAGCCGCACGACTTGTTTCAGGACGCGCTGCTGTGTGTGGCCTATGCATGTGAGGGCTGGGTGTCGGGCGACGCCGGCCGCTGGGAGCAGAACCTGGAGAAGGCGCGGGTGCAGGTCGTCCCGCTGCTGCGACGGCTGGGCATCCCGGACGGGCGGGAGGCCGAACCGGCCGGGGGGACAGGAGCGAGACCAGGCATATGAGGATCGTGCGAGCGGCGGAGGTTCGCCCTGAGCCCGTTGCCGAGCCGGGGGCGCGGGGCGCGACCGTGCGGTGGCTGATTGCCCGCGAGCAGGGCGCGCCGAACTTCGCGATGCGGCTGTTCGAGCTGGCCCCCGGAGGCTCGACGCCCCTTCACCAGCACCCCTGGGAGCACGAGGTGTTCGTCGTGGAGGGCCGGGGCGAGGTCGTCGGAGAGGCCGGGGCGAGGCCGCTGGCGCTGAGCGACGCGGTGCTGGTGCTGCCGGGCGAGGTGCATCAGTTCCGCAACACCGGCGAGGGGCCGGCCCGATTTCTGTGCTTGATCCCCCTGCCTCAGGAGGGCTGAGCGGGCCGGCGGCCGGGCAGGTCGGCGCGCCCGGGGCGGCGAATAGCCCGGCCCAGGGGTGGGAAGACTGAGGCCACGGCAAGCGCCTCGGGCCTGCCGAGCGCAGGCCGCCCCTGGCATGGCGCCCGCGAGCAGATACATCTTCCGCCTCACCACCCGCCTGCGGCGGGCCTTCCTCCGCCGGCCGCGCAGCACCGTGGGCGCGGCCGCCCTGGTGCTGGCCCTCGTGCTCTGGGCCGCCCCCGCGGCGCACGCCTACATCGGCCCGGGCGCGGGGTTCGCGGTCCTGGGCTCCTTCCTGGTGGTGGTCGCGGCGCTGGTGCTGGGCGGGATGGTGCTGCTCACCTGGCCGGCGCGGGCGCTGGTGCGGTCCCGGCGGCGCCGGCGGGCGTTCGCGAGGAGCCGGGTGCGCAGGGTGGTGGTGCTTGGCTTCGACGGGATGGACCCCGAGGTCGCGGAGCGGATGATGGCCGCCGGCCGGCTGCCGAACCTCGCCGCGCTGGCGACGCGGGGGACCTACGGGCGGCTGGCCACCACGTGCCCGGCGATGTCGCCGGTGGCCTGGTCGTCCTTCGCGACCGGCACGGGCCCGGGGAGACACGGGATCCACGACTTCCTGCATCGCGACCCGCGCACCTATCTGCCCACCCTGTCCTCGGCGCGGGTGCGGCCGCCGCGGCGGGTCCTGCGCGCGGGGCCGCTCGCCCTCCCCCTGGGCAAGCCCTCGCTCAGCCTGCTTCGGCGGAGCCGCCCTTTCTGGTCGGTGCTGGGGGAGCACGGCATCCTCTCGACCGTGCTTCGGGTGCCGATCACCTTCCCGCCGGAGCCCTTCCCGGGGCTGCTGCTGGCGGGGCTGTGTGTGCCCGACCTGCGGGGGACGCAGGGATCGTTCACAGCCTTCAGCAGCGCCGGCGCGGCCGACGACGAGCCCATCGGCGGCCGGCGGCTGCCGCTGTCGGCCAGCAACGGGGCCTACCGCGGTGTGCTGCCCGGGCCGGCGCGGCTGGCCGACCCGGGGGGCAGGCCGGCTGAGGCGCCTTTCCGCCTGGTCCCGGAGGGCGAGGGCGCGGCGCGCCTGGAGATCGGGGGCCGCCGGCTCCGGCTGCGCCTCAGGGAGCACTCCGAGTGGACGCCCATCTCGTTCTCGATCGCGCCGGGGCTGCGCGCGGGCGGGATGTGCCGGTTCCTGCTGCGCTCCCTGGCGCCCCATGTGGAGCTGTACGCCTCGCCGATCAACATAGACCCGGAGCGGCCGGCGCTGCCGATCTCCCATCCCCCGGCGTTCGCGGTGTACCTGGCGAAGCGCCTGGGCCGCTTCGCCACCCTCGGCCTCGCCGAGGACGCCTCGGCGCGCAACGAGGGGGTGCTCGACGACCGCGCTTTCCTCGAGCAGTGCCGGCTGTCCTTCGAGGAGCGGCGGCGGATGC
The DNA here is from genome assembly GCA_964385645.1 of uncultured bacterium. Lineage (GTDB taxonomy): Bacteria > Armatimonadota > Hebobacteria > Hebobacterales > Hebobacteraceae > CAYLPT01. The sequence goes on along the minus strand of CAYLPT010000191.1, from coordinate 12,584 downwards.
TGCTGGCCTCGCTGGAGAACCTGCGCGCGGGGTGCCTGGTGTGCGTGTTCGACACCACCGACCGCGTGCAGCACCTGTACTGGCGCTGCCGCGAGGCGGGACACCCGGCGGCCGGCGAGGCGCAGAGCGAGTGTGCGGAGGCAGTGGAGGCCGCCTACGAGCAGGCGGACGGTCTGGTGGGCGAGGTGGCAGCGCGGCTTGGGGAGCAGGACGCGCTGGTCGTGCTCTCCGACCACGGCTTCACTGCCTTCCGCCGGGGCGTGAACCTGAACGCCTGGCTACTGAGGGAGGGCTACCTCGCCCTCCAGCCAGGCGAGGCGGGCGAGAGGGAGTGGCTGCAGGGGGTGGACTGGGGCCGTACCCGCGCCTACGCGCTCGGCCTCGGGGGTCTTTACCTCAACCTCGAGGGGCGGGAGGCGCAGGGCGTGGTGCCGGCCGAGGAGGCAGCGGCGCTCAAGGAGGAGCTTGCCGCACGCCTCGCCGGCCTGCGTGACGACGAGACGGGCGAGGTCGCCATCGCCCGCGTCTTCGACACCGCGCGGGTCAACCCGGGGCCCTACCGCGACCTCGGGCCGGACCTGCTCGTCGGCTACGCCCGGGGCTGGCGATACTCCTGGGGCGCCGCCCAGGGCAGGGTCGCGGGCCCGGTGTTCGAGGAGAACGTGCGGCCCTGGAGCGGGGACCACTGCTGCGACCCGGAGCTGGTGCCCGGGGTGCTGTTCTCGAGCATACCGCTGGCCGCCGGGCCGGCACAGATCGCGGACCTCGCGCCGACGCTCCTGGATCTGTTCGGCATCTCGCGCCCCGCGTACATGCAGGGGCGGTCACTGCTGCCCGCGGCGGCAGGGGGAGAGGGCAATGGCTGAGCGCCCGCGGCGCCCGGAGGAGGGCCCGCGCGATCCGTCGCGGCGGGAGGCGCTGAAGCGGCTGGCGGCGCTGAGCGCGCTGGCGCTGGTGGATGTCGGCGCGCTCTCCTCGTGCCGGCGGCGTCTGCCGCGGGTGGCCAGGCGGGAACGCAAGGTGATCGTGCTGGGCCTGGACGGGCTGTCGCCGCAGCTCGTCCGCCGCCTGATGGCCGAGGGGAAGCTGCCGCACATGGCGCGGCTGGCCGCGCGGGGGCGCTTCGCCGAACTCGCCAGCACCATCCCGCCCCAGAGCCCGGTGGCCTGGGCGAGCTTCATCACCGGGCGCGATCCGGGGGGCCACGGCCTGTATGACTTCATCCAGCGGGACCCGGAGACGTACCTGCCCTATCTCTCGATCGCCCGCGCCCTGCCCGGCGCGCGTGGGGTGTCGGTGGGCGGGTGGCGGATCCCGCTGTCGCGGGGCCGCGTGGAGTCGCTGCGGCTGGGGCGTGCCTTCTGGGAGGTGCTCTCGGAGGGGGGCGTTCCCTGTGATGTGTATCGTCTGCCGACCAACTTCCCGCCCCCGCCTGCGGCAGGGGCCCGGCAGCTCGCGGGCCTGGGCGCCCCCGACCTGAGGGGGACCTATGGCGAGTTCTCCTACTACACGGAGGAGCCCTTCCCGGGCGCGGAGGCGGTGAGCGGGGGGGCGGTGTACCGGACCTCGGTGGCCGACGGCCGGGCGCGGGTGCGGCTGTTGGGCCCTGCGAACTCGCTGCGGGAGGGGGAGCCAGCGGCGGCGGTGGACTTTGACATCTATCTCGACCGCGCCCGGCGGACGGCCAAGCTGTTGGTGCAGGGCCGGCCGGTCGTGCTGCGGGAGGGCGAGTGGAGCGAGTGGGTGGCGGTGGCCTTCGAGATGATGGGGCCGCTGCGGCGGGTCCGGGGCATTTGCCGCTTCTACCTCCAGCAGGTGTCGCCAAGCCTCAGGCTCTACGCCTCGCCGGTCAACATTGACCCTGCCGACCCGGCGCTGCCCATCGCCTCGCCGGTTGGCTTTGCCCGGGAGCTGGCCGAGCGCTTCGGCCCCTTCTACACCCAGGGCTTCCCACACGACGTCAACGCGCTGCGCCACGGCATCCTCGATGATGACGAGTACCTCCACCAGTCGGGGCTGGCGATGGCGGAGGCCCGGCGCATGTATGAGGCCGCGCTCGACGGGTTCCGCCGCGGTCTGCTGGTGTATTACTTCTCTACCAGCGATCGCACGCAGCACATGTTCTGGCGCACCATGGACCCGCGGCACCCCGCCCACGACCCGCGCGCCGCCGCCCGGCACGGCGGCGTGATCGAGGGCTGCTACCGGCAGTGCGACGATCTCGTCGGCGCGGCGTGGGAGGCGATGGACGACGACACCACGCTGATCGTGCTGTCCGATCACGGCTTCGCGCCCTACTATCGCTCGGTGAACCTGAACACGTGGCTGGCGCAGAGGAACCTCCTGGTGGGCCGGGAGCGCTGGCGGCCGGGGGCGGATCTCTTCTCCAACGCGGACTGGTCGCGCACGGCCGCGTACGGGCTCGGGTTCAACGCGCTGTATCTGAATCTGGAGGGACGAGAGGCTCAGGGGTCGGTGCCGGAGGGCGAGCGGTCGCTGCTGCTGAGGCACCTGGCGGAGGAGCTGCGGCAGCTCCGCGACCCGGAGACGGGGGAGCGCATGATCGCCGAGGTGTACCCCACGGGCGAGGCGTTCGCCGACAACGTGGCCGAGCGCGCGCCGGACCTGATCGTGGGATACGCGCCCGGCTACCGCTGCTCGGACGCCTCGGTGCTGGGCGAGGTGTCGGAGCACGTGGTCGAGGAGAACCGGGACAGGTGGAGCGGGGATCACTGCATTGACCGGTCGCTGGTGCCGGGGATGCTGCTCACGTCGCGGCCCTTCACCCGCGACGCCCCCGGGCTTCCGGATGTGACCGCATCCATCCTCGCCGAGTTCGGGGCCGAGGCGCCCGATGGCATGTCGGGGCAACCTGTCTGGTGAGGGTCCGCCGATGCTGCGACCGAAGGTGAAGCTGGACCAAGAGCTTTGGGAGCGCCTAAGCCGGTGCGCGCAAGCGGCCGGCTACTCCTCGACGGAGGAGTTCGTCCGCCACACCCTGGAGAAGGCCGCCGCCGCGCTGGAGGAGGCGGAGTCCGAGGAGGAGATCAGGAAGCGCCTCCAGGGCCTGGGCTACATAGACTGAGACCATGGCCGCCATCACCCGGGGGTTCGATCTGCTCTTCGCGCCGCTGGCCGGGCGCAGCCCATGGTGGGGGCTGGCGGCGGTGGCTCTGGTGACGGCCGCGGTGGCGCTGCTGATCTTTCGGGCGGCGTCGAACCAGCGCGCCATCCGGGCGACGAAGGACCGCATCATCGCGCACCTGCTGGAGGTGGTCCTGTACCGGGACGATCTGCGGGTGGTGGTGCGGGCCCAGGCGCGCCTCGCGGCGGACAACGCCCGTTATCTGGGGCATGCGCTGGCGCCGCTGGTGTTGATGGTGGCGCCGGTGGGGCTGATCATGGTGCAGGCCGACCTGCGCTATGGCCGGCGGCCGCTGCGGGTGGGGGAGAGCGCGGTGGTGACAGTGGGGCTGAGGCCGACGGCGGGCTTGCCGGCGGAGCCCTCGCTGGCCGTGCCGGCCGGGGTGGTGGTGGAGACGCCGGCCGTGGTCGTGCCCGCGCGGGGGGAGGTGTCGTGGCGCGTGCGGGCGCACCAGGTGGGGGAGCACGAGCTGCGCGCGAGGCTGGGCGACGTGGAGGTGGGGAAGCGCCTGCTGGTCGCGGAGGAGGGGGCTGGGCCGCCGTGGGCGCGGGCGGTGGCCCCGCGGCGCCCCTCGGCTGGGGTGCTCGCGCGGCTGCTCAACCCCGCCGAGCCTCCGTTGCCCAGCAACCGGACGGTGGCATGGGTGGAGGTGACCTACCCCGAGGCGCCGCTGCGGGTGCGGGGCCGGCGCGTGCACTGGGTCTGGCCGTTCTTCGCGCTGACGCTGGCCTTCGGTTACGCGCTGAAGGGGCCGCTGCGCGTGCAGCTCTGAGCGGTTGTCAGCCGAGCAGCCACGGCACGATGGCCGGGGCGAGATCGGCGATCTCGGGCCCCTCGGGCACAGGCAGCCGCGTCCACACGAAGGCGTCCTCCCAGGTGTGCATCCCCGCCAGGCGCGCCGGCGCGATGGCCTCGGCGCTCCGCGTCGTGCCCTTCAGGTCGTAGCCCGGCCGGCCCAAGGCCACCAGGTCCGGGCTGCGGTCGGCAAGTGGACCGCGGTAGATCTCCTCGCGCCGGAGGACATGGGAGATGACCGGCTCGCCCTGGTGGGTGAGTTCTCCGAGCCCGGCGGCGATCTCCTCGGCCAGCCCCGCTGCCTCCTCCGGCTCCACACAGCCCCCGGGGAAGCGGCCCCGCACGTTCAGGTAGATGCGGCCGGGGTCAAGGGCGAAGGCCCGCGTCCCGGGCGCGAGGTCGGCCACCGAGTCGGGGGCGTCGCGCTGGTAGGTGAGATACCCGCGCTCTCGCAGCCAGGCGTTGAGCCGCAGCTCCCAGGCTGCGGCCGTGAACCCGTGGTCCGACAGCATCACGAAGCCCTGGCCCTCCTCGCCGCCCGGTCGTCCGGCGTGGAAGCGGTCCCACATCTCGCCGACCAGCGCGTCCACCTGCGCGTAGTAGGCCATGGCGCGGGCATACCGCGGGTGGCCATCGTCCTCGACCGACGGCCAGAGGAAGTGGTGGAGCCGGTCGGTGCCGGTGACGACGACCTCGAAGTAGTCCCAGGGCTCCTGGTCCCAGAAGTGGGCGGCGGCGCGCCGGCGCGCCGCCAGCAGGGCCTCGAGCTCGTCCAGCAGCCGGCCCGGTTCCTTCCCCGCGCGCTGGGTGTCCACGTCAATGCGGTAGCCCATCCGCGCGAGCGCGGGCAGGAGTGCGGGCGGCCAGACGCTCCTCTCCAGCGAGGGGGCGACGAAGCCGGAGATGAGCACTCCGGAAATGGGCCGGGCGGGATAGGTGGCGGGCTGGTTGATGATCGCGGAGCGCCGGCCGGCCTCGGCCAGGCGATCCCACAGCGGCGGCGCCGCCAGGTCGGAGAAGAGGGGGAAGCGCAGCTCATAGGAGTCGGGCCTCAGGTCCGTGAACCCGAAGATGCCGTGCTCGCCGGGGTTGGCGCCGGTCATGAAGGAGGACCAGCTCACGGAGGAGACCGGGGGGAGGGCGGCCCGCATCTTGCGAAGGCCGCCACCGCGGATGATCTCGGCCACCCGCGGCATCACCCCTGCGCCGGCGAGCCGCACGAGCAGCTCGTGGGGCACCCCGTCCAGCCCCACCACACATACCCGCCTCTTGCGGGGTCGCGCCATCCGCTTCGGCTCAGATATAGCCGAGGTCGCGGAGCCGCTGCTGGATGGCCTCCGCCTCCTCGTCGCTGTAGCCGCGGGCGTCGCCGGGGGGGACCCAGCCCATCTGCTCGAGGGTGCGCACGATCTTCTCCACGGACTCCTCGACGGGCTCTCGCGCGGTATTCACGACCACCTCCGGCCGGAGGGGCGGCTCATAGGGGTCGCTGACGCCGGTGAAGTTCGCGATCTCGCCGCGCAGGGCCTTTTCGTACATCCCCTTGGGATCCCGCTCCTTGAGGGTCTCGAGGTCGCACTCGCAGTAGACCTCGGCGAAGCGCCCGATGAGCTTGCGGTTCTCGTCACGGGCGGCCCGGTAGGGGGAGATCGCGGCCGCGATCGCCACCACGTCGTTGCGAGTCAGCAGGTGACAGACATAGCCAATGCGCCTGATGTTGGCGTCGCGGTCCTCCTTCGAGTAGCCGAGCCCCTGGCTGAGGTTCTGGCGCACGACATCACCATCGAGCACCTCCACCTTCATCCCCCGCTCGAGTAGGATCTCAGACACCCGCGCGGCAAGGGTGCTCTTGCCTGATGCGGGCAAGCCTGTGAACCAGAGAGTGAAGCCCCTCGGCATTTTCTCCTCCACCTCAGATGAGTGAGCGCCCGATCATCTCAGGCGGGACCTCGAGCCCGAAGAAGCGCAGGATCGAGGGCGCGATGTCGTAGATGTCGAAGCGCGGGGCGCCCCGCAGCGCGCGGCCGGCGCCAGGCGCCCAGACGAGGACGCCATCCTCCATGTGGTTCGCGTCATCCGGCCCCGTGTCGTTCTCGCGCAGGTGGAGGGAGCCGACGCCGACGGAGCCGGCGGAACGCCAGTCGAGGTCCCCGAAGTACACGATCAGGTCGGGCGCAATGTTCAGCACTCGCCGGTAGAGGTCCTCCGGGCGGAGGGCCCGCGTCCCGATGGGCCGCCCCGCCTCGTCGCCCAGGGCCTCGAGGCCGGCCGCCAGCTCGGCGCGCACGCTCTGGTAGGCGCCCGGCGGCACCACGCCCTCGGGCTCCCGCCCCTGCACGTTCAGGAAGATCCGCGCGTAGTAGCCCCCCTCTCCCCACGCCTGGGTGCGCGGCCAGTCCACCATGTCCACGGAGAAGCGGCTCCGCTGGGCCGGCCGCTCCTTGAGCGTCAGGTAGCCCGTCTGCTGGAGCCACTCGTTCACACAGATCGCGCCCTCCATGGCCTTCGCGCCGTGGTCGGAGACGACCATGAGCGAGGCGTCGCCGGCCGCGTTGGCGACGCGGCCGATCTCCTGGTCCAGCTCGACGTAGTAGTCGTGAAGCACGGCCTCGTAGGGGTTGCCGGGCTCGTAGAGCCTGTGCCCCGGGTCGCAGTAGCGCCAGAACCCGTGCTGGAGCCGGTCCGGCCCCATCTCGACCATGATCGCGAGGTCGAACTCCTCGGCCTGGAGCAGCGCGCGGAAGGCGCGGAAGCGGGCGCCCGTCATCGCCCTGACGGAGGCGAGCAGGGCGCCCTTGTCTTCGGTGCGGAAGTCCTTCACGTCAATGATGTACTCGCCGCCGGCGATTCGGTCGAGCAGCCCCTGCACCCCTTCCGGGTAGGTGAAGGTGGCCTCCTTGCTCGGGGTCATGAACCCCGAGACCATGATGCCGTTGAGGGGCCTGGGCGGGTAGGTCTGCGGGACGCCGAGCACGAGCGACCGCAGGCGCGCCCGGGAGAGGTGGCTCCAGACGGTGGGGGCCTTGACCGCCCGGGAGTCGGTCACCTCGAGCTGATCGTAGCCATAGCCGGTGCGATTGCGGAATCCGTAGATGCCCAGCATCCCGGGGTCATGGGAGGTCATCATCGCGGTCCACGCGGGCACGGTGATCGGCGGGTCGGTGGAGCGCAGCCTGGCCGCCACGCCCTGCTCGCCCAGGGCGCGCAGGTTCGGCAGGTCGTCGCGCCAGGCCTCGAGGGCGAGCTGGGGGGTGAGGGCGTCGAGCCCGATTACGACGAGCCGGCTCATCGGCGCGCCGCCTCGACCAGGATGCGGGCGACCTCGGGGCGCGTAAACTCCGGCGGGGGGAGCTCGCCCGCGGCCAGCATCTCCCTCACCCGGGTGCCGCTGAAGACCACGTGGTCCTCCTCCCCATGCGGGCAGGTCTTGGCGGTGGCCATGTTGCCACAGCGGGCGCAGTAGAAGGCGTGGTCGAAGAACAGGGGCGTGATGCCGATCTCCTCCGGTGAGAACTCCCCGAAGATGGCGTGCGCGTCGTAGCTGCCGTAGTAGCGGCCCACCCCTGCATGGTCCCGCCCCACGATGAAGTGCGTGCAGCCGTAGTTCTTGCGGATGAGGGCGTGGAAGATCGCCTCCCGCGGCCCGGCATAGCGCATGGCGGCCGGGAAGACGGAGAGCACCACTCGATCCCGCGGGTAGTAGGCGGCGATCAGCTCCTCGTAGCAGCGCATGCGCACCTGGGCCGGGATGTCGTCGGCCTTCGTCTCGCCGACGAGGGGATGGATGAGCAGCCCGTCGGCCAGCTCCAGGGCGCACTTCTGGAGGTACTCGTGGGCGCGGTGGATCGGGTTGCGGGTCTGGAAAGCGGCCACCCGGCTCCACCCGCGGGCGGCGAACAGCACCCGGGTCTCCTTGGGCTCGAGCCGGTAGCGGAGGAAGTCCCGGTGCTCGACCCGTCGGATCAGGTGCACCGGCCCACCGAGGTAGGTGTTAGAGATGGAGCGCAGGTACTGCACGCCTGGGTGGGCCTCGTCGGCGGTGCGCAGGACCATCTGGGCCTCGTAGTCGTGGTCCACCTGGTAGCGCTCGGTGATATCCATCACCGCCAGCGTGCGGGCCTGGTCGTCCACCAGAGCCACGCGATCGCCCGCGCCGAGCCGCCCCTGTGCCTCGTCCTTGGCCGACAGCACGACGGGGATGCTCCAAGGGAGGCCGTTGGCGAGGCGCATCGAGTCCACGACGCTGCGGTAGTCGGCCTCACCCAGGAAGCCCTCGAGCGGGCTCATGGCGCCGCAGCCGATCATCTCCAGGTCGGCCAGCTCGCGCTGGCTCAGGGGCACCTGGGGCAGCCGCGGGGCCTCCTTCGCCAGGCGCTCACGCTGCTCGCCGGGCGCGGTGCGCTCCACCAGCCGTCCGCCGTGCGGCGCGATCATGCTCGCTCCTCTGGGAACCTGTGGGCCTGCTACAGGTAGCCGAGCCGCCTCAGGCGCTCCCGGACCGCGGCCAGCTCGGCCGGCGTAAGCGGCGCCTCGCCGCGCTCGCGGCGCGCCCGGGGCCTGGCGCCCTGACCCCCCGGCCGGGAGGCGAGGTCCCGGAGGACGTAAGTGGCGAACTCCGTCACCGAGCGGAACCCTGTGCCCTCGATCATCTGCCGCAGGCGCTCGTAGAGGGGACGGGGGATCTTCAGGGTCACAGCCTCGGAGGAACCTCGCGGCATTGGCTACACTCCCAGGAGAGTGTACCCCCCGCCTCCCGCCAAGTCAAGCCGGGCTCCGCCGGCAGGAACCGTGCCCCCTGCCGCCAACCCAGTGAACATGCCCACGCTGAGCCCACAGAACGAGCTCCGCAATGCCCTGCGCCGCCTGGACGGCAAGGGCTATGGCGCGTACAAGGACCTGCGCGGCGGCTACGATTTCGGCCCTTACGCGCTCTTCGTGGAGCACGTGCAGGGCGATCCCTTCGCCGCCCCCAGCCTGCTGCGCGCCCGGCTGCCCCAGCGCACGGCCGGCTTCCCTCCCGACCTGTTCGCCAACCGCAGCCGCCGCATCGGCCTGGAGGACTACTTGACCCGGGCCTTCGGCGATGCCTGCCGAGCCCGTCCCCGGCCCGACCGCGGCTCGGGCCGCAGCGGCGAGATCTACACCGCCCGCTGCTCCCAGGAGGTCCTCGAGCGCACCGCCGCCCGCGTCACCCCCGAATGGGTGGAGCTGCGCTTCTTCCTCGGCCTGCCCGCCTTCGGCCGGCGGATCGCTGGCCGCCAGGCCGAGGAGATGTTCTTCGAGGAACTGCCCCGCATCATCTCCGCCTCCCTACGGTACCAGAGCCTCCCTGCCCCCGAGGTCCGCCGCCACGTCGAGACCGTAGAGGACGCGGACGCCCTGCGCGCGGCGCTGGCCGAGCGCGGCCTCGTCGCCTTCGTCGCCGACGAGGCGGCGCTGCCCAGGGAGAGCGGGGTCAGCGACCGACCCCTGCGGGGCGAGGTGGTGCCCTTCCGCTCTCCCGACTCCCTGCGGGTGGAGCTGGAGGCGCCCAACTGCGGCCGGCTCACGGGCATGGGCGTCCCCGAGGGCGTGACCCTCATCGTCGGGGGCGGCTACCATGGCAAGTCCACCCTGCTCAACGCCCTGGCCCGCGGCATCTACAACCACCTGCCCGACGACGGCCGCGAGTACGTAGTCACCCGGGCCGACGCCGTCAAGATCCGCGCCGAGGACGGCCGCTTCGTGGAGAAGGTGGACATCAGCCCGTTCATCTCGAACCTGCCCAGCGGCGCCGACACGCGGGCGTTCTCCACGCTCAACGCCTCCGGCTCCACCTCCCAGGCCGCCAACATCATCGAGGCCCTGGAGGCCGGCGCACGCGCGCTGCTGCTGGACGAGGACACCTCGGCGACCAACTTCATGATCCGGGACGAGCGCATGCAGGCTCTGGTCGCAAAGGAGAAGGAGCCCATCACGCCCTTCATTGATGCGGTGAGAGCCCTGCATGAGGAGCGCGGCGTCTCGACGATCCTGGTGATGGGCGGCTCCGGCGACTACTTCGACGTAGCCGACACCGTCATCATGCTCGACCACTACCGGCCGCGGGAGGTGACCGAGGAGGCGAAGCGGATCGCGCGGGAGCACCCGACACGGCGCCGGCAGGAGCTGGCCGGCAGCTTCGCGAACCTCCGTCGCCGCATCCCCCTCGCCCGCGGCGTGGAGGCGCGCCGGGGCCGGCGGGTGAGGATTCGCGCCCGGGGCGAGGAGGCGATCTCGTTCGGCCGGGAGGAGATTGACCTCTCGGCCCTGGAGCAGATCGTGGAGGAGTCACAGGTGCGGGCCGCCGGCTGGCTGATCCACAACGCCGCTCAACGGCTGTTCGACGGGGCGCGGACGCTGCCGGAGATCCTGGACCTGATCGAGCGAGAGCTGGACGAGCAGGGCCTGGAGGAGATGCTGCCCAACCTGGCGCCCGACTTCGCCCGCCCCCGCCGCCACGAACTGGCCGCCGCCCTCAACCGGCTGCGGACGCTGGAGGTGAAGCAGGGGTAGGAGCAGGGGCCCCGGCAGCGGCGCCGGTGTGCTCTCCCGCGACAGACCGCCCTCGCGCCGGGCAGAGGGGGCGGCGGGGCGGCTGCGAATAGGCTCAGAGGGGCTCCAGGGCGCCCTGCGGTCGGGAGGAAGGCGATGGACCTGGTGATCACCGTGAAGTCCATCCGGGGCCGGTGTCCCGTGTACCAGGTGGGGGATCGGATCGTGCTCCGGGAGGGCTACCGGCTCGATCGCGGGGCCAGCGGGGCGGTGTGCCTGCACTCGCTGGCCTCGGTGATGCCCTACTACAACGCGGTCTTCCGGGGAGTGGACCCACGGGAGCTGGGGGTGGCCGACCGGGAGGGGGTGGCGTGTGTGCAGTGCCTGGACCCGTGTGAGGAGACCGGCGGAGGGACGGTCGTGCTGCGCCTGGAGCGCCAGGAGGCCCAGGATTGGCGTTAGAAGGTTCCAGGGGCGTGTGGTAGCATCTGTGCGGAAACCGGGGGCAGGGGCCCCAGACAAGGAGGCGTGCGAAAAATGGACGTTGTGCTGGTGACGGCGCAAGGGATGGTGAAGCGGACCTCGGCGGAGGAGTTCCGCCAGCAGGGCCGCGGCGGCGGGGGCATCGCGGCGATCGGGCTCGCCCCCGGCGACAGCGTGGCGGGGGCGGTGAAGCTGGGCACGGAGCAGAGCGTGATGGTGGTCACGGCGGGCGGCACCGCCATCCGGTTCGCCGCCAGCGAGCTGCGGGCCATGGGCCGCGGCGCGCAGGGCGTGCGGGGCATCCGCCTCAAGGAGGGCGACAGGGTCGTCGCCGTGGTTGCGCTCTAGCGGCCGCAGGAGCCCTGCAGCCGCAGGGCGGGCGCAACGTGTACGGGCGCCGCGGGGATCCCCGCGGCGCCCTGCTGCTTCCCTAGCCCACCCCCGCCGGCCGGCCGGTGAGCTCGACCAGGTACTCCTGCAGCCGCTCGATGCGACGCGAGAGAGGTGGGTGGGTCTGGAGCACCCAGGTGATGCGCGCCGGGTCGCCGGTGTCCTCGTGGAGCCGGGAGAGCAGCCGCCGGAGGCCGTCCGGGCGGTAGCCGGCGCGGAAGGAGTAGAGAGTGCCATAGCGGTCGGCCTCGTACTCCTTGTCTCGGTAGCCCTGGCGGAGCTGGAGGTCGAGGGCGATGTCGGCGGCCTGCCGGATGGCGTCGGAGCTGCGGCGGGTGACCAGCTCGACCACAAGCCCCTGGGCCATCGCCCGCTCGATGTGTGACTTGGCGTGACGGTGGGCGATGTGGGCGGCCTCGTGGCCGATGACGCCGGCGAGCTCGTCGTCGTCCCTCACGTACTCGACCATGCCGCGGGTGACGTAGACGAACCCGCCGGGCAGCGCCAGAGCGTTGACCTCGGCGGTGTCGAGGACCTTGAAGCTCCACGGGAAGCCCGGCTCCTCGGTGCCGGCGGCGATGGCGGCGCCCATGGCGTCGAGCCGGCGCTGGAGCGCGGCGTCCTCCACGACCCCGTGCTGGGCCTCCAGCCGCGCCGCGGCGTCCCGGCCGATGGCGACCTCGGTATCGCGGTCTATCGTCAGGGGATTGCGGCAGCCGACGAGCAGGCCGGCGGCGAGCAGCACCATCACAAGGCGCATCAGGCTCCCTCCAGGGCGCGGCGAGTCATCTGCTCGGATTGTCCGCGCCCGCCCGCCCCTCCTGCGCCCCGGGGCCGACACCGCCGCCTAGGGATGGGGGACAATGAGCTCGTCGTCCCAGCCGAGCGGCTCGCTCAGGTCGTAGTGGCCCCCGATGAGCTCGGCCGGTTCGCCCTCGACGAGGATGCGGACCTTCTCCACGTCGGGCAAGGAGGTGAGGGTGTTGATGATCGCGTAGAGGGTCACCTGCTCGTTCTCCGAGCCGCCCCGGAAGCCGGTGATGAGTTCGCGGCTGAAGTTCGGGTAGGCGACGCCGCCCTCGACACGCACATCCAGCACGGTGGTGCCCGGCGGAAGGGGCCGGTCGCAGCTGCGGGGGACCTCGCCGACGATGAGTTCCTCGAGTGCCGCGCGGGCTGGGGGCGCGTCGGGCGGCAGGGGGCGCTGGACGGGCGTCAGGCGCTGCTGCCCTGAGACGATACAGGCGAAGTAGACGGT
>CAYLPT010000190.1:0-2986 GCA_964385645.1 uncultured bacterium | reverse complement strand
GACCCACACCACCGTCCCCTCCCAGCCGGCGGCCGCGGCGGCGAAGGAGCCCCGCCCCAGCGACTGCCCCGGCCCCGCCAGGTAGAACGCCCATCGGTGGCGGCCCAGGTCGGCCGGGTCGAACTCGCCGGCCGGGACGATGTCGGCTACTTCGTCGAAGTGCTCGACCAGGATCGCCAGCGCGCGCGCCGATCGCATCACCTCGGCGCCCGCCGGCCCCTCGTCCTCCGCCACGATCAGCGCGCGGGCTGGCGTCGCCTCCGCCATCAGGGCCGCCACCTGGGGCCTGGGCGCGGGCTCCGGCGCGCGGCCGCAGGACAGCATCAGCAGCAGCGGCCCCCCACACACAAGGGCGAGCTTGACTCGTGACCGGGCGCTCATCCGCGTCGCTGCAACACCATATGCACGAGGTAGATGAACAGGAGCGCCGCACAGGCGGCCACCCCGAAGATCACGATGCCGTGGGACAGCCGATGGAGCGCGCCCCGCGCCAGCCGCGCCGCGGCGCCGGCCGGGCGCGGGTCCGCCGCCAGTGCAGCGGAGACAGCTAGGGTTAGGGCGACGAATGGCGACATGCCGACTCCCGTTGGGCGGCGAACAAGCGCCGCCCAACCCGCCTGGTGTCGTCTCTCTATGTTTCCACGTTGCGGGCGCAACTAAGCAAGGCCCGGGCCCAGCCGGCCACAAAGGAGCGCCCGGCCGGACGCGGAGGTCGCCCGACCGGGCGCAGTGCGCCCTTGCGGCCGCCTCGCGCGGCCGCGGCGCGTGGCAGTCAGCCGCTCATCCCGAATGCAGGCGGTCCCGCGCTTGCCTACCGACCGCCCGGCAGCCATGCCATCTGGAGCTGGCGCGCCGCGCCCTCCGTCCGCTCCAGCAGGTGCGCGTCGTAGATGCCTATCCCGTAGGGCTCTCCTTTCACCGCGGCCGCCACCGTCCGCGCCAGCGCGCCCGCGTCCAGCGCCCCGGCCCCGAAGTCGGTCACCTCCAGGTGGCAGATCAGCCGCGCCCGCCCGGCCACCATCCGCTTCGCGTCCCGCACCGCGCGCGTCGTCCACTCCGGCCCGAACACCCCCCGGCCACCGTACTCGGCCGCCCACTGCTGCCAGATCAGCTCCGCCTGGATCACCTCCGGGCGGTCGGCGCTCGCCAGCAGTGCCTCGAGGTCGAAGCCCGTCGCATCCCGCACCTCCCGGCTCGCCATCAGGCTTCCATCGGGCCGCGCGGTGAACACCGTCGTCACGTGGCTCTCCATCCCCAGCCGCCGGGCCGCGCGGGTCGTCGCCAGCAGGATCTGCGTCAGCCCCTCCGCCCGGAAGGACCGCCACTCCTCACCCCCGGGCTGCGCCCCGGGGTGGGCCCGCGCGAACTGCTCCCGGCAGTGGTCGCAGTAGCACGTCTCCTGCCCCCACAGCTCCACCTGCGGCTCGGCCATGTCCACCCCCGCCAGCGCGGGGTAGCGGCTCAGCAGGTCATCGAGGAACCCCGCCCACCAGCGCATCACCTCCGGGTTGCGCACACAGAGGAAGTAGCTGTCCGCATCCGGCCTGTAATCCGCGCCATCCCGCCGCTTCTGGCGCCACTCGGGGTGGGCCTCCCACATCTGCTTGTGCTGCACACCATATAGCCACGCCACCACCCTTATCCCTCGCCGCTCCGCCGCCCGCAGCATGTGCCCCAGCAGGTCCTGCCGCCCGTAGTCCTCCATGATGTTGCCCGGATGCCGGGTCGCATAGCGTGCCCCGTAGACCCTGTTGTAGGCGTAGAAGTAGACCAGATTCACGCCCTTGTCCGCCCAGGAGTCCACCAGCTCCTCAGCGAGCTGCCGCGCCGACTGCCCCCGGCCGTAGTAGTAGCTGGCGTCGAAGCGCACCGCCCGCACCCCCTCCTGCGCCCACGCCCGCGCCAGCGGCGCGGCCGGCTCGGGCCGGGCCACGGTCGGCCCGGTCCGCGGCTCGGGAGCGGGAACCGGGGGCGTGGAAGAAGGAGCCGGCGCCAGCCACGGCGCGCTGGAGACAGCAGGCGGCGGAGTGCTGTTCCTCGTCGCATCCTCGTGAGAGGGTGCTACCGGTGCTGACGCCGGCTTACTCGCGCATCTCATGGAGGGTGATGCGGCAGACCCGCGACCTGCCCCTGCCGCCGCCTGGGCAAGTCCCCGACCTGTCGCCCCCTCCAGGCCGGCCGGCGAGACCTCGTCGGCCGGCGCCGCCTCCCCCGCCCCCGAGTCCTTATCCATCTCCTCCACAACCTCTACCGCGGGGGCGGCCGGAGCCGGCGGCGCGCCGCGCCAGGGCCGCATCGCCTGCGTTCCCGCGAGCAGGGCCAGCGCCACGCCCAGGGAAAAGGGCAGCGCCAGCCTCCATAGTTGCGCCCCTCGTGCTCGCCGGCCGCCTACCATCCGCAACGCCCCTCTGGCGGCGAGGTGCTCGCCGCCGCCGGATGAGACCGCGGGGACGCAGGGGTGGCGCAGACATGCAAAAAAGCCAAGGGAACCCTCCCTTGGCTCTGGCTCTATCTCAGGCTCTGTGGCGCTAGAGCTCGCTCAGACCGCGCTCACCGATATGTGATTCTCAGGTTCTCACCACTGATGACGATGTCCCGGCGGCAGAGCTTGCAGCGAAGCACCAACTCGTCTCCGCTCCGGTAACACCACCACTTGCCGCACAGACAACGGACCTTGCTGGCTTCTGCTTCCTCGGGTCGCTCACGTGCTCTCTCAGGTGCTGCTCGGCGCGATGCCACGGACATGCATGGACCGTCCCTTGGGTCTCATCCGTGGGGACTTGTTCCACATTCGTCCCCCAATCCCACACAGCGATTCCCAGCCCCCCTCAGGCGCCCCAGCCCGGGCTCTGCGCGCCCATACAAAGGGAGACGACGCTAGCCAGCTCGGCAAGCGTCGTCTCCCCCCTGCCCGTCGCCCGGCGCGCCCCCCTACAGGGGCACCCGCGTGAACAGCGTCACGATCGCATCGTCGCTGTCCGCATAC
>CAYLPT010000189.1:0-2517 GCA_964385645.1 uncultured bacterium | reverse complement strand
GGGGTCGCGGGGGCTGGTGCGCCAGGCGTCGTGCTCCTGGCCGCGAATCCACTCCCAGCCCTTGAAGCCGCGCTGGAAGTTGAAGCCCCCGGCGACGATGTGCGGGGTGTCGAGCACCATCATGGTCGTCCAGCCGGCCGCCCCCATGACCTCGGCGAGGACCACCTCCTCCGGGGGCAGGGGCGCCCACTCGGAGTAGGTGAGGGCGAACCGGCCGGTCAGCAGGTCGCGCCGGTTCGGCACGGTGGGGAACGAGGCCGCGTAGGCGCGGTCGAAGACGACTGACTCCGCGGCGAAGCGGTCCAGGTTCGGCGTGTGAACCCACTCATTGCCGTAGCAGCCCAGGTGGTCCCGCCGGAAGGTGTCCGAGACGATCAGAATGACGTTCATCTTCGGCCTCCTGTGGCGCGCTCTATCGTCGCCCGACGGCAGAGCCCTACTCCCTCCGCCGCCCGATTCCCCCCTGCGAGGGACCGTGCATCCCACCACCTGTGGTCTGCGGTCACGCCCTGGCCGGTCTTGTGCCCGGTAGGCTCGTGTGCTAGAATAGCGTGGAGAACCACGAGGAAAGGCAGGAAGGTGCTGGCGTTCTTCCAGGTGCTGCAGATCGTGATCGTGATCGCCCTGATCGCGCTCACCGCGGTCACCACGACCAAGAGCGAGCAGGGGGGCGGCTCCGGCCTGGGCTGGGGCACCATCGGCGGCAAGAGCTCCTCGAGCATCGCCGGGCTCGAGGACCAGTTGGGCCGGCTCACCACCTATGCCGCGGTCGCCTTCCTCGTTGTCTCCTTCATCGTGGCGTTCCTGCACGGGCGCTAGCGCGGGGCCACGACGGGACGCTGCCCAGGTGGCGGAAATGGCAGACGCGCTGGCTTGAGGGGCCAGTGGCCGAGAGGCCGTGCTGGTTCAAATCCAGTCCTGGGCACCATCGAACGTAAGCCCGCCTCGGCGGGCTTTTGCCTTGCCACCGCGAGCGGCGCGCGGGGAGACGACGGGAGGCTGGCCGATGAGGGTCTTCATCACCACCGACCTCGAGGGCGTGGCAGGGGTGCTGCTCGACCGGCAGGTGGGCGGCGACTCGCCTGAGTACCAGCGGGCGCGGCGACTCCTCACCCAGGAGGTGAACGCCGCCGTCGAGGGCGCCCTCGCCGGCGGAGCCACCGAGGTGTTGGTTGACGACGGCCACGCCAGCGGCTCAAACTTCATCTTTGAGGAGCTCCACCCCGGAGCCGAGTACGTGATGGGCGAGGCGCGGCCGGCTTGGCTGCCCGGCCTGGAGCGGGGCGCCGACGCCACCTTCTTCATCGGGTGCCACGCCATGGCCGGCACCCAGGGCGCGGTGAGAGACCACACCATGTCCTCGGTCGCCTGGCACACCATGCGGCTCAACGGCCGGCCCACGGGCGAGATCGGGCTCTGGGCCGCGATCGCGGGCCACCATGGAGTGCCGTGCGTGCTCGTCAGCGGCTGCCAGAAGGCCTGCGAGGAGGCGGCCGCGCTCATGCCCGGCCTCGAGACCGTGGTCACCAAGCGCGGCTACTCCCGATACTCAGCGGCCCTGACGCCCCCCGAGCGGGTGCAGGCGATGATTCGCGAGCGCGCTGAGATCGCCCTCCGGCGGGCGAAGGAGATCGCGCCCTGCCGCGTCGAGAGACCCGTGGAGATCCGGGTGGAGTACAACAACACCGGCTTCGCGGACGCGGTTCGCGTCATCCCCGGCCGCGAGCGCCTCGACGCCCGTACCATCGCCTACCGGGGGCCGGACATTCTGGCGGCGTTCGCCCTGCTCTAGGGCGCAGGGGGCTCAGGGCCGGGGCTGGGGCATGGAAAGAAGATAGCGGGGACCGCCCGGGTCCGGCCGCCGCGGGTCGGGTTAACAAAGGCGCGGGGACATGGTACACTTGCACGGGAGGCGCCGACGTTGACTGAGCGAGACGAGCCTGAGGGCGCGGGCGCCAAGGCCCCGGCCCAGCGCACTGTGAGCGGGCCGGCCGCGGTGCTCATCGTGTTGGGCGCCATGGTGGTGTTCCTCGTGCTGTTCAGCCGCCCTCACCTCGCCCCGGAGGGTCGGCCGATTCTCCAGCCTCCGCCCATCCCGGAGATCCCCGACGAGCAGTTGACCGGGATGCGCCAGGGCCTGATGCCGCTGGGCATTGGGGCTGTCATGCCCCCTCTGCCTCAGGACCGGATGAAGGGCGTGCGAGTGGCCTGGGTGGTACCGGGCAGCCCGGCGCACAGAGCGGGAATCCGTGTCGGGGACTTCATCACCAGCTTCGGCGACCAGACGGTGACCCACCCCGGCTCGATCGTGGCGGTCGTGAGCAGCGCCGAGGCCGGCGCCGAGTACCGGGTCGCGCTCGTGCGTTCCGGCGAGGAGCTGGAGGTTGTGGTCTCGGGCCTCCCGGCGGTGCCGCCCGAGGAGCGGCCCGCCCGCATGCGCTGAGGAAGGGGGAAGCGGTGAGGGACCAGAGCACAGGAAGCGAGGGCGGCAGGGGACAGCGTCAGGATGTCGCGTTC